>NZ_MVPX01000514.1:0-43711 GCF_002043085.1 Gordonia sp. i37
TGCGATCAGCGCGCCGAGCGCGAACACGCCGGCCGCCACCCAGAAGGCCACGGTGTAGGAGTGCACGGCGGCCATCATCTTGAGCTGCTCGAGGCTCGTTGCGTGAGCGGCATTCGACGTCGCATAGGACGCTGCGGCACTCGAGGCGATGGTGCTCAGCAGGGCTGTACCCACCGAACCGCCGATCTGCTGCATGGTGTTGACCGTGGCCGAGGCCACGCCCGCGTCCTCGGGTGAGACACCCGAGATCGCGCCCTGCATGGCCGGCGCCATCGAGGCGCCGAGGCCGACGCCCATGATCAGCAGGCCGGGCAGGATGTTGGCCGCATAGGTGCTCGAGTCGTCGAGCAGGGTGAGGAACACCATGCCGACCGCCGCGATCGACAAACCGATGGTCATCAACCAGCGTGGGCCGAAGCGGGGCAGCAGCACCGCGGTCGAGGTCGTCGCGGTGACGATCAGGGCGCCGATCATCGGCAGGAACGCCAGACCGGTGCGGACCGGGCTGAACTGCAGGTTCTGCTGAAGGTAGTAGGTGAGGAACAGGAAGATCCCGAACATCCCGATACCGACGATGAACACCGCGAAGTAGGAGCCACCGCGAGTGCGATCGAGGATCACGCGTAGGGGGAGCAGGGCGTGCGGGGTACGCGACTGCAGCCACACGAACAGGGCCAGCAGGACGGCACCGGCCACCAGCCAGGTGATGGTCGCCCAGTCGTTCCATCCGTTGGTCTCGGCGTTGGAGAAGCCGTAGACGATGGAGAACAGGGCGGTCGACACCGTGACGACGCCGGGGAGATCCAGCTTGGGCCGGGCCTCGGCGCGATGCGGACCGATGAACAGGACGGCACCGACCAGGGCGATCGCGGCGATCACCAGGTTGACGTAGAGGCACCAGCGCCAGTCGGCCCACTCGGTGAGCATGCCACCGAGCAGCAGGCCGAGGGCGCCACCGCCACCGGCGATCGCTCCGAAGATGCCGAAGGCCTTGCCGCGTTCGGACGGATCGGTGAACGTCGTGGTGAGCAGCGACAGAGCGGCCGGAGCCAGCAGCGCGCCGAACACACCCTGACCGGCGCGGGCGGCGACCAGCATGTCGAAGTTGACCGCGGCCCCGCCGACCGCCGACATCACCGCGAACCCGACGAGGCCGATGATGAAGGTGGTACGCCTGCCCAGTAGGTCGGAGAGGCGGCCGCCGAGTAGCAGCAGGCTGCCGAAGGCGAGTGCATAGGCGGTGACGATCCATTGGCGGTCGGCGTCGCCGAACTGCAGCGCGGTCTGTGCGTGCGGCAGTGCGATGTTGACGATGGTGGCGTCGAGCACGACCATCAGCTGGGCGAGGCCGAGCACGCCGAGAACGACCCAGCGCAGGCGATGGTGCCGGTCGGTCGCCGATTCGGCGGGAATTGCGCGTTCGCCATCTCCGGACTTTTCGAGAGTTGTTGTCATGGGGACTCCCTGTGGACTAGGTGGAGGACATCCCTCCGGTTACCTGTGTGCCAATAGTACTCAACTGGAGATGATTCCTCCGTTTGCTAATCTGTGACCATGACCACTGCATCTGTGTCGGATACGTCCGCTTCGTCGGGAAAACCGCTGCGCGCGGACGCCGAGCGCAACCGGCTACGGATCATCGCCGCGGCACGGGGGCTCTTCGCCGAGCGTGGACTCGACGTGTCGCTCGACGACGTCGCCGAGGCCGCCGGCGTCGGGGTGGGCACTGTGTACCGGCGCTTCGCCAATCGCGACGACCTGGTGTTCGGCGTTTTCCTGGAACACCTGAAATCGGTGGTCGCCCGGACGGGTGAGGCGATCGACGACGAGGACCCTTGGAATGCATTGGTGAGTTTGATGACCTGGATGTGTGAGTTGATGTCGGAGGATCGGGGTCTGGCTGCGATCATCATGACAATCGACCACAGCAATCCCGAGATCGAAGCCCTCAAGGTGAGCCTGTCCGAACGGATCGAGAAGGTCTTCGACCGGGCGATGGATGCGGGTGTGCTCCGGCCAGACCTGGCCGCCACGGATTTCTATGTGTTGTTCACCATGCTCAAGGCGGTCTCCGAGGTCACCGAGCAGTGTGCGCCGGGCACCTGGCGTCGGTACCTCGACCTAATCCTCGATGCTGTCAGCGCCGAGCGGAGTCATAAGCCGTTGGGTGCGCCGCCGATGACCGAGCAGCAAATGCACGCCACGCAGAAGGCACACAAGCCTGGCCGATGAGGACTGACTCGGTTGGCGCGTCGTGAGAGTGCTGCCGATGAGGAACTGCTCGGCTAAGCGCGGCTAAGCGATGAGTTTCTCGCTCTTGAGCCAGTCGTAGGCGACGTCGGACGGATCCTGACCGTCGATGTCGACGCGGCCGTTGAGCTCCTGCATGAGTTCGTCGGTCAGACGCTCCGAGATCGTGGCCATCAGCGGCGCGATCTCCGGATACGCCTTCAGGACGGATTCACGGACCACGACGGTCCCGCTGTAGGGCAGGAAGTACTTCTTGTCGTCGACGAGCACCTTGAGGTCGAGGTTCTTGATGCGGCCGTCGGTGGTGTACACCATGCCGAAATTGCACGGCGAACTCTTGGCGGTGGAGGTGTAGACCACGCCGGAATCCATCTGCGTGACGTTGCCCGAAGGAACCCCGTTGGGCGCGTTGTAGGGCATGTCGTAGGTCTTGAGCATGGGCAGGAATCCGTCTGGGCGCGAGAAGAACTCGTCGTTGACACAGAAGGTGCGCTGATCGACGGGCAGGCGGGCGATGTCCGACATCGTGGTGACGTTGAGCCGCTTGGCCGTCGACGACGACGCCGCGAACGCGTAGGTGTCGTTGAAATTCGCGGGCGGCAACCACACCAGATGATTCTGGGCGAGTTCGACGTCGTGGACCTGCTGCCACAACTGTTGGGGGTCGGGGATGACCTTGGTCTCGTGCAGGTAGGTCACCCACGCGGTACCCGTGTACTCCCACGCCAGATCCGCGGCGCCGTTGAGCATCGCCTGGCGGCTCGAGGCCGACCCGGGTGCGTTGGTGAGGTCGGTGACATCGGCGCCGGCCGCCGCGAGATAGGTGGCGGCGATCTTGCCCAGCAGGATGCTCTCGGTGAAGTTCTTGGACGTGACCGTGATCTCGGCCCCGGCGAGTGGCTTCTTGCCGTCAGGCAGCGAGGATTTGTGGAAGGTGCCCGACGAACTGACCAACCCGCACCCGGCGATCACCAGGACGCTCACGGCGAGGATCAGCAGCGCCGAGAGCGGGCGGCGTCCGGGGCGGTTCGAACGATTCAGGGTCGACATCAGATCCCTCGCGGTGTGGCCACCAGCTCGACGAGCCGGCCGAGCCAATCGATGGTCAGGGCCAGCAGACCCACCAGGATGGCCCCGGAGATCAGCAGTTTCGGCAAGAACAACGTGATGCCAGTGGTGATGAGTGTGCCCAGGCTGGTGGCGCCGATGAAGGTACTCAGGGTCGCGGTACCGACCAGGATGACCAGCGCCGTGCGGACGCCGTTGAGGATCACCGGCACGGCCAGCGGCAGTTCGACGAGCACGAGCGTGCGGACCGCGGACATGCCGATGCCGCGCGAGGCCTCGATCGTGCGGCGGTCCACCTGCTGGAGACCGACGATGGTGTTCTGCAGGATCGGCAGGATCGCGTACACCACCAAACCGACCACCGCAGTACGGAATCCGGTCCCGAGCCAGAAGGTGAACAGCACGAGTAGACCCACCGCGGGGGCGGCCTGGCCGATATTGGCGATGTTCACCGCGATCGGGTTGAGCCAGCGCATCGACGGGCGGGTCAGGAGGATGCCCAGGGGGATGGCGATGACCACCACGATCACCGTCGCCACCAGGGTCAGTTTGATGTGATCGAGGATCGTGGTCTGCAGGGTCGACCACGACAGCGCGGCGCTCTCGGTCTCGGTGAAGGTCGTGAACTGGTACCAGATGATGTAGCCGACGCCGATGACGACGATGAGCAGCGGCTCCAACCACACATCCATCGGGAACCGCCGAAACCGTTGCAGCGCCGAACTCATCGCGCCGGGCCGCTCGGCCGCGATCCCGGTGGCGCCGGCCGCCTCGACGCTCGTCATGCGCCCGACGCCGTTCGCTCGCCGGCGTCCACATCGTCCTCACCGTCGTCGGTGGCGGCCACGATCGGTGTCTCGATGGGGCCGGTACCGTCGGCGTGTTCGGTGTAGGAGGTGTGCGACTCTTCCTCTCTCGCCTCGGCGAGCTGGGCCTGGATGATGTCCATGACCGATTTGATGCCCAGGGAGCCGATCACCGCGCCCCGTCGATCGGTCACCAGTGTTCCGCCCTGACTCGCGGCGAGCATCGTGTCGAGTGCGTCGTTGAGGGTCGACGAGGACGCCACCACCGGAAGTCGTTGGTCGACATAGTCCGACACGGTTTTCTTGCTCGCGAGTTCCTCCAGCGACGGCCACGCACGCGGGTGACCCGCCTGGTCGACGACGACCACCCATTTGTGGCCGGCTGCGCGGGCTCGGGTGAGGGCGTCGGCGGCCGGTTCGCCCACGTGGACGGTCGTCACCTCGTCGTGGGCGACGTCGCGGACCCGTGACAGTGTCAGATGAGCCAGTGTCGCACCGGATCCGATGAATTCCTCGACGAACGGCGTCGCCGGGTTGGCGAGGATCTCCTCGGGGGTGGCGTACTGCTCGATGTGGCCGCCCTGCGACAGGATGAGCACCTTGTCGCCGAGTTTGGTGGCCTCCTCGAAGTCGTGGGTGACGATCACGATCGTCTTGCCGAGTTCCTTCTGGATGCCGATCAGGCTGTCCTGCAAGCGGACCCGGGTGATCGGATCGACCGCGCCGAAGGGCTCGTCCATGAGCAGGACGGGCGGGTCGGCGGCGAGCGCGCGGGCCACACCGACGCGCTGCTGCTGACCGCCGGACATGTCCTTGGGGAGCCGGTGGGCGAATGCGTCGGCGTCGAGGCCGACGAGATCGAGTAGGTATTCGGTGCGCTCGGCGATGCGTTTCTTGTTCCAGCCGAGGACCCGCGGGATCGCGCCGATGTTCTTGGCGACGTCCCAGTGCGGGAACAGCCCGCCGGACTGGATGACGTATCCGATCGACTGCCGCAGCTTGTCGGGGTTCTCCTTGGTGACATCGCGGCCACCGATGTAGATCCGACCCTCGGTCGGCTCAATCAGCCGGTTGATCATCTTCAGGGTCGTCGTCTTGCCGCATCCGGACGGCCCGACGAACGCCACGATATGCCCGGCATCGATGTCGAGGTCGAGGCTCTCCACAGCGGGTTTGTCCTGTCCCCGATACCTTTTGACGACCCCCTCGAGGGTGATCGACGCGCCGGTGACGGTGCGGTCGGTGGCGGCCGCCGAGACGGTGGCGTCGGCTGGCTGGGTCATTTCAGTCCCCTCGAGATGGTGAGTCGGCCGAGCAGAACGAGCAGGGCATCGAAGACCAGGGCGACGATGACGATGAGAATCGTTCCGGTGAGGGCCATTTCCAATGCGTTCGCGCCGCCGAGGCGCGAAAGTCCGCTGAAGATGAGCGATCCCAGACCGGGACCGAGTACGTAGGCGACGATCGCGGCGACACCGACGATCATCTGGGTCGAGACCCGGATACCGGTGAGAATCACCGGCCATGCGATCGGCAGCTCGACGGTGAGCAGTATTCGCCACCGCGACAACCCGATTCCGCGAGCGGCTTCGACGACGGTGCCCGGTACCGAGCGCAGTCCGACGACGGCGTTCCCGATCACCGGCATCGTCGCGAAGAACGCGAGCATGAGGAACGACGGCACCACACCGAGTCCGAAGGGCACGATCAGCAGCGCCAACAGGGCCAGTGACGGAATCGTCAGGGCCACGCGGCTCGACGTCAGGGTCAGGGCCGAGGCCAGCGGCAGCCGGTACACCAGAACGGCGACGACGATGGCGATCACCGTTCCCACGAGGACGGTTTGAAATGCCAGGGAGGCATGTTGGTACGTCAGGAACGTCAGAGTGCTTGCGTGCTGCGAGATGTAGTCCCAAAGGTGCACGTCCGACATCCCTTCACGCATGGGGCACTTGCGCGGTAGACGCAATCGACCTTGGATCACCTTACGGCGGAATGCGCGGCGCGGTGGCGCAATTCGCGCGCAAAGGTCTCCCCGGGTCGTCGAATCGGTCTTGGTACGCCGCCGCTGACCTGCGTAGATATCGATGAGGTCACAAAGATTCCCGATGATCGGATCGACGGTGTCGCAGGTGGGGGCGGCTGATCAACCCGGGGTCCGTTCGGCGGATGCCCTGGGTTTCATCGAGGTCGTAAGCTGGTCGGCATGGCAGTCAGTCGTCCCACCGACAAATCCGATGAGGTCCAGCGCGCTCCGCGGGCCCGGATGACCGGTGCGCAGCGGCGCCTGCAACTCATCGAGGTGGCGCGAGGATTGTTCGCCGAGCGTGGTTTCGAGGCGACCTCCATCGAGGAGATCGCGCAGCGCGCCGGGGTGTCCAAACCGATCGTCTACGAGCATTTCGGCGGCAAGGAGGGGCTGTATGCCGTCGTGGTGGACCGGGAGATGGAGACACTCCTGGAGATGGTCACCTCGTCACTGAGCAAGAACCGCTCGCTGTATCGCATCCAGCAGGTGGCGCTGGCGCTGTTGACCTACATGGAGGAGCGCACCGACGGATTTCGGATCCTGGTGCGCGGCGACTCCACCAACAGCAGCGAGACGGCGACCTACTCCAGCCTGCTCAACGACGCCATCAGCCAGGTCGAACACATCCTGGCCGGCGACTTCGAACGGCGCGGCTTCGAGCCGACGCTCGCGCCCCTCTATGCGCAGGCGCTCGTCGGCATGGTCTCGGTGACCGCGCAGTGGTGGCTCGACGTGCGCGAGCCGTCGAAAGAGGTGGTCGCCGCCCATCTGGTGAATCTGTGCTGGAACGGGTTGACCCGCCTCGACCCGCATCCCGAACTCGTCGGACCCGACTACGTCGAACCCGATCACCGCGCCCCCGAGGCGGACTGAGAACCCAGGTTCGCTAGGTCAGCACGACGCTGCGTTTGGCCAGTCCCATCCAGAAGCCGTCGATCGCCTCGTCGGGCCGCTGTTCGGGATCGTCGCCCGCGCCGAGTGCGACGAACAGCGGCGCGAAATGCTCGATGGTGGGGTGCGCGTAGGGCATTCCCGGGGCCCGGCGCCGAAAGTCGATCAGCGACTCCACATCCCCGGCGGCGAAACACTCATGCGCCCATGCGTCGAACTCGGCCGACCACGTCGGTGCCGCCGCGTCGGGACGCCGATCGGTCAGGTACGGCAGCCCATGTGTGGTGAAGCCGGAGCCGATGACGAGCACGCCCTCGTCACGTAGCGGGGCCAGTCGCCTGCCGAGCGCCAGCAGCGCCTCGGGTTCGAGCGTCGGCAGTGACACCTGGAGGACGGGGATCTGCGCGTCGGGGTACATCACGGTCAACGGAACGTAGGCGCCGTGATCGAGGCGTCGGCGGGCATCGTGGGCGACCGGGGTGCCGTCGGGCATCAGTGCCTCGATCCGGGCGGCGAGGTCTGGAGCGCCCGGCGAGTCGTAGGTGGTGCGGTAGAAGCGCTCGTCGAATCCCCAGAAGTCGTAGGTCAGCGGTGTGCGCGAGTCGGTGGAGCCGATCGTCAGCGGCGCGGCCTCCCAATGCGCCGACACGACGAGGATCGCGCGCGGTCGGGGGAGTCGGCCGGCCAGCGCACGCAACTGATCCACCCACAGTGTGCTGTCGACGAGTGGCGGGGCGCCGTGGCTCAAGAACAGGACGGGCGCGCGCGACGGTAGCTCTGACATGGTCATACGATACGAAACAGAACCGCGGTCCGTTTCATTTCGCGGCGATCCGCCCGCGCGATTGTGGCCTCCGGCACACGACCTACAATCACACGAGTGTCCTCTTCACCTGCCCTCGCCGGGCTCGCCGCGGTCACGTGCTCGGACGCATCGCTGTCCGCCCTGCGCGAGAAGGGCGACACCCCCCGTCTCGACATCACCGGACCCGACGCCGCGCGCCCCTTCGTGGTGGCCGCGCTCGCACACGGCACCGCGCCGCTGCTGGTGGTCTCGGCCAACGGTCGCGAAGCCGACGACCTGACCGCCGAACTGGCCGAACTGCTCGACGATCCCGACGCGGTCACCCAGTTCCCGTCGTGGGAGACCCTGCCCCACGAACGTCTGTCGCCGAGCGCCGACACCGTCGGTCGCCGTCTCGCGGTGCTGCATCGACTCGCCGAGCCGGGAAAGACGCCGCTACGGGTGATCGTGACGACGGTGCGCTCGCTGGTCCAGCCGATGGCGCCGGGTCTCGGTGAGGTCCGCACCATCACGCTGCGAGAGAACATCGAGATCGATTTCGACAAGCTGCTCGCCGACCTCGTCGAGATGGCCTACGAGCGCGTCGACATGGTCGGCCGTCGGGGTGAGTTCGCGGTCCGCGGAGGCATCCTCGACGTGTTCCCGACCACTGCGGATTATCCGGTCCGAGTGGAGTTCTGGGGCGACGAGATCACCGAGATGCGCGCGTTCTCGGTGGCCGATCAGCGCAGCCAGCCCGAGGTCGACGCCTCGGTGGTACAGATCCACCCATGCCGTGAACTCGTGCTGACCGATCAGGTGCGCAACCGGGCAGCCGATCTCGCCGCCGAACATTCCGCAGATCAGACGTTGTCGGAGATGCTGACCAAACTCTCCGAGGGCATTCCGGTGGAGGGGATGGAGGCCCTCATCCCGGCGCTGGTCGACGGACGGATGCAGTTGCTCACCGAGGTACTGCCCGACCGGTCACGGGTGTTGATCCTCGATCCGGAGAAGGTTCGGACCCGCGCCGCCGACCTCGCCGCGACCGGTGCGGAGTTCCTCGAGGCGTCCTGGAACGCCGCCGCACTCGGTGCCTCGGCGCCGGTCGACACCCGCGGCGGTTCCATCGGAATCGACTTGCAGGCCAGTGCGTATCGGCCGCTCGACGAGGTTCTCGGCACCACGGTCGATGCCGGGCGGTCCTGGTGGACGATGAGCCCGCTGTCGTCGGGTTTCGACGCCGAATTCGACCTCGACCTGACTCCGGGGCCGACTCCACACGGCAACGACGACGAGATCGCACAGACGTTCGCGATGCTCCGCGCGCACGTCGCCACCGGCAAACCCGCGGCAATCGTGGTGGCGGGTAAGGGAACCGCAACCCGCATCGCCGAACGGCTGTCGGACGCCGAGGTTCCGCACAAGCTCGCCGACGCCGGTGCGCCACCGGTCGCCGGGGAGGTGAGCGTGTACTGCGGCACCCTGCGGCGCGGCGTGATCGCGCCGTCGGCCGGACTGGTGATCGTCACCGAGAGCGACCTGACCGGAGCGCGGGTCGCGGCCGTGCGTGACGGGCGACGGCTCCCGGCCAAGCGGCGCAACCAGGTTGATCCGCTCGCGCTGACCGCCGGTGATCTCGTGGTGCACGACCAGCATGGCATCGGCAAGTTCGTCGAGATGATCGAACGCACCGTCTCGGGTGCGCGGCGGGAGTACCTCGTGCTCGAATACGCGGCGGGCAAACGCGGGCAACCCGGCGACCGGCTCTACGTGCCGATGGATGCCCTCGACCAGCTCTCCCGCTACGTCGGCGGTGAGCAACCGTCCCTGTCGAAACTCGGCGGGTCGGATTGGCAGAACACCAAACGCAAGGCGCGCAAGGCGGTTCGCGAGATCGCCGGTGAGCTCGTGCAACTGTACGCCGCCCGCCACGCCGCCCCGGGCTACGCCTTCAGTCCCGACACGCCGTGGCAGCGTGAGATGGAGGACGCCTTCGACTTCACCGAGACCGTCGACCAGATGACGGTGATCGGCGAGGTCAAGGACGACATGGAAAAGGCGGTCCCGATGGACCGCGTCATCGTCGGTGACGTCGGCTATGGCAAGACCGAGATCGCAGTGCGCGCGGCGTTCAAGGCCGTCCAGGACGGCAAGCAGGTTGCCGTGCTGGTCCCGACAACCATTCTGGCGCAACAACATCTGCAGACCTTCACCGAACGGATGGCCGGGTTCCCGGTGCGGGTGCGTGGCCTGTCGCGCTTCACCGACGCCAAGGAGTCCAAGGAGATCATCGAGCAGATGGCACAGGGTTCGGTCGACGTCGTCATCGGCACCCATCGCCTGCTGCAGACCGGGATCGTCTGGAAGGACCTCGGTCTGGTGATCGTCGACGAGGAGCAGCGCTTCGGGGTCGAGCACAAGGAACACATCAAATCGCTGCGCACCCATGTCGACGTGCTGACGATGTCGGCGACGCCGATCCCGCGCACCCTGGAGATGTCGATGGCGGGCATCCGCGAGATGTCGACGATCCTCACCCCGCCCGAGGAACGTCACCCGGTGCTGACCTATGTCGGCGCCTACGCGCGCAAGCAGGTTGCCGCGGCGATTCGCCGAGAACTGTTGCGTGACGGGCAGATCTTCTACGTCCACAATCGGGTCTCGACCATCGACAAGACCGCCAAGGACATCGCCGACATGGTGCCCGAGGCGCGGGTGGTGGTCGCACACGGACAGATGAACGAGGATCAGCTCGAGCGCACCGTGTCCGGATTCTGGAACCGCGAATACGACGTGCTGGTGTGTACCACCATCATCGAGACCGGACTCGACATCTCCAACGCGAACACCCTGATCGTCGACCGCGCCGAGAATCTCGGCCTGTCGCAGCTGCATCAGTTGCGTGGACGCGTCGGCCGCAGTCGTGAACGCGGATACGCCTATCTGCTCTACAGTCCCGAGAAACCGCTCACCGAGACGGCCTACGACCGCCTGGCGACCATCGCGCAGAACAATGAGCTCGGCGCCGGAATGGCGGTGGCGCTCAAGGACCTCGAGCTGCGCGGGGCCGGAAACGTCCTCGGCGCAGAGCAATCCGGACACGTCGCGGGCGTCGGTTTCGATCTGTACGTCCGTCTGGTCGGCGAGGCGGTGGAGGCCTACCGGGCCGCGGCCGACGGCACACCGGTCACCACCGAGGAATCGACGGAGGTGCGCATCGATCTCCCGGTCGACGCCCACATCCCGGTCGAATACGTCGACTCCGATCGTCTGCGTCTCGAGGCGTATCGCAAACTCGCCTCGGCCACCGACGACGACGAGGTGTCTGCGGTGCTCGCGGAGTTGCTCGACCGGTACGGCGAACCGCCGGAGGAAACCCGGCGACTCGCCGCGATCGCGAAACTCCGTCTGCGGTGCCGAGAACGGGGTGTCGCCGAGATCGGTGCGGTCGGCACCAACGTCAAGATCTCGCCGCTGCATCTGCTCGACAGTGAACAGGTCCGACTCAAGCGGCTGTATTCGGCGGCGTCCTACCGCGCCACTACGTCGGTCGTGACGCTGCCGATCCCGCGCACCGGTGGGGTCGGATCCGCGCGTCTGCGCGACAACGAACTCATCGACTACCTGACGACGTTCCTGACTCAGCTCAAGCCCACTCCGGCCGACTAGGAGTCGGTGGGCTCAGGATTCGGTGGGCTCGGAGCCGGGGGCTTCAGAGTCGGGGGCCGGCGGGGGTTGGTTGGTCTCGTCGTACTTCTGCTGGGCGTTCGTCCGCCACTGGGAGAACTTGCGGTTGACGGTGACCGCGACGTCGGCCGCGGCCTGCCCGACGCCGTCGACCACACCGGAGAGTCCGTCGCGCAGCCCCTTGACCAGTGGGTCCTGCGACTCATCGAAGTTGTCGCGATAGGTGCGGGCGGCCTCGCCGACGTCGTCGGAGAACTTCGCGGTGTCGTCGTCGGTGTGCAACGGGTATGTGCCGGAGAGGATTCGGCCGTACTCGCCGCGGTCGACCCAGCGGGTGAGTTCGGCTGCGCGCAGCACCGAGAAGGGATGGGTCGCCAACTCGAGATTCAACAGTTTGAGCACGCCGTCGCGCAGGTCCCCGGTGCGCTCGTACTCCCGGGCCTGCGCCACGAAGGCTTGGGTGTCCATCTGCTCGAGGTGTTTGCCGCCCGCGAGCTTGAGCTCGACCCGTAGCGCGACGTCGAGGTCCTGGCAGCACAGCAGGCCGGCGCGATCTCCGGAGAGCTCGGATTTGCGCTGCCACTCCATCAGCGCGGCGACCACCGCGCGCAGGGCCCATCCACCGATCGGGATGAAACCGATGGACGCGGCGAGCCGGGTGAGGTGCATGAGCATCGTGCGGTACACCGCATGGCCGGAAAGTGCGTGTCCAAGTTCGTGTCCGATCACAAAGCGCATCTCGTCGTGATCCATCAACTCGTACATCGCCGAGGTCACCACGATGAACGGGGTGTCCATGCCGATGCAGTAGGCGTTCACGATCGGTGACTGTGTGACGAACAGTTCGGGTGTCGTCGGGGCATCGAGGGTGGCGACGCACTCACCGAGCAGCGTATCGAGGTCGGCGAACTGCTTGTCGCTTGCGCGCGCCGACGTGGCCAGGTACATCAGCCGATGCTGACGCTCTCGTAGCAGCCCCGACAGCGTCTTGAGGACCTGGTCGAATCCCTTGAGCTTGCGCAGAGCGGTCAGCGCGGTGCGGTCGGACGGATGTTCCCAGGTGCGCGAACTGATCCCGGGGAACTGCGCTCGCGACGCGACGACCTCGGTGGAACTCGACATATGGCTTCCCTCCCACGACACGAATCTCCGACGATTCGGACAGGGTATAGGGTAGCGAATCGGTTGTTGATCATCGGCAATAGCATGTGACATTCATGTGGTCGGACGACTGCGGGGATGGAGCTGATAGAGCGGTTACCTCGGTGGGCGCAAACGACTGTCGTCGTCCTGCGAGACCCGCTCGGTGACGTCCCACGATGTCGCTTGTGCAGCGATTACCGTTGTGATGTTGTCGGTGAGCTACCGCGATGTTGTTCCCTACCGTGTGCTGTTGTCGCAGCCCGCAGACGAAAGGCACCTGGAGATGACGGTGGTCCTGCTCGATCCGCTCCGCCCGGACATGATCCCCGTACGCGCCCGCGCCCACCTGTCCGGCACCGTCTACGTCACCGAGGACGTCCCGACCACCGTGCTGTGGGACCTCGAGCACTTCGAGCCGGTCTTCGCCGAGGACGGGATCGCCGGGACGCTGCTGTCGACCGATCGACGCCATCCGCTCGTGGCGGCACGAATCGCGCAGGGAGACCGGGTGATCGCCGCGACGATCCCGAGTGGCAGCGACCTGCTGCCCGCGGTCGCGTTGATGGACACGTTGCGCCGCAATGGTCCGTGGGAGAGCCGGCAGACCCATGCCTCATTGCGACGCTATCTCCTCGAGGAGGCCTACGAACTCCTCGACGCCATCGACGCCGGGGATCAGGCAAGCCTGCGGGAAGAGCTGGGAGACCTGTTGCTGCAGGTGCTCTTTCATGCCCGGATCGCCGCCGATGATCCCACCGATCCCTTCGACATCGACGCGGTGGCCCGCAGCTTCACCGAGAAGGTCAGCGGCCGCACGCCCGGTGTGCTGTCCGGTGCCCATGCCGACCTCGAGACGCAGATCCGCGAGTGGGAGGAACGTAAAGCCGCCGAGAAGAACCGCGGATCGGTACTCGACGGGATCGCCACCACGGCGCCGGCGCTGGCGCTCACCCAGAAGGTCCTCGAAAGGCTCACCGCCGCGGGATATCCGGTGCAGCGCATCGACCCGGCCGTGCTCTCGGTGACCGTGACGGCCGGGGACGACAGCGTCGAGGATCAGGCGCGTCGCCGCACCCTGGCGCTGATGGCGCAGGTCCGCGCTGCCGAGGAGCGAGCGGCTCGCGACGGTGTGACCCTCGACGGCCCGGACTCCTGGGCGGCCGTCCTCGATGCGACGGCAGGGCTCGACGGGACGGCCGTACCGGAATCGGTCGATGCGGATGTGGCCGAGGGGGAGTCGCGCCGCGAAGTCCCCGCCGAGGCTCGGACGGAGATCACCGACGAGATTCCGGTGGTGACCGAGTCTGCCGCCGAGGAGGTAGGCGATTCGGTGGCGCCGGGTGAATCGGGCTCGTCGGGTGCGGGTGTCGCCGTCGAGGTCTCCGAGGAGGAGATCATCGACGTCGAGGTCGTCGACACGACCGAACCGCCCACGCACTGACCGGCGCCTGCCGCCGGCCTCACCCGCGTTCGTCGCCAGTCATCGTGTTCATGATCGAGAACGTCACCTGGTCGGGACGATAGCGGTCGTCGGAGTACTCGAACGGTCGCCCCTGGGGGTCATAGCTGGTGCGCCGCTCCCGCAGGAGCGGTGCACCGGAATCGATCCGGAGTGCTTCGGCGTCGGTGGCATCGGCGGCGACGGCGTCGAGTTCGTGGCGCATCGAGGCGAACTGCACCCCCTCGTCCACGAGATGATCGGTGATCGACCCCTTGTCGGGGTCGAAGTCGAACAGACTCGCCCCGACATCGGTGGTGAAGCGGCTGCGCTCCAGCAGCGCCGGAATGCCGTCGAGGGTGCGCAGTCGGACCACCTCGACCAAGAAGTCGTCCACCCCGATCTGCAACGCCTCGGCGATCTCGGTGGTCACCCGGGTGCGGGACACACTGATCGTGTGGTTACCCGGTTCCCGACCGGTCGTCAGCGCCCATTGCGAGAACGGGGTGAACGACGACAACGTCTGCGTCGGGGAGTGCGGCCGTCGGACGCGGGCGGGTCGTCCGCGGGTCGTGTAGATGAAGCCCTCGGTCCGTAACTTGTAGAGCGCCTGCCGAATCGGGCCGCGCGAGACCTGCCATTGATCCATCAGAACGGTCTCCGGCGGTAACTCGTCGCCGGGTTGATACGTGCCGTCGACGATCTGGTGGCGCAGCGCCTCGTAGATCTCCTGATATCTCGGCGACACCGACACCTCCGTTTGTGACCACACTGCAGTCCGCTCGCATACTGTACTACTTCTGTACTTGTATACCTAGGTCGGAGCGGCGATGAGCAGTTCTGAATCCCGCAGGCGATCAGCGACGGATGAGCCCCCTCAGATCGGCAACGCTGTCGACGACTTCGTGCGCGCCCGCGGCGCGCAGCGCCTCGGCGTCGTGGGCCCCGGAGAGCACTCCGACGACGAGTCCGGCGCCCGCGCGCAATCCCGTGGTGACGTCGGACGCGGTGTCGCCGACCACCATCATGGCCTCGACAGCGCTGGTGCGGGTCGTGATCAGGGCGGCCAGCGGCATGTCGGGGTGGGGGCGGCCGCGGAGTTCCTCGCCGGGGCAGAGGACGACGTCGGCGATGTCGCTCCAGCCGAGCGCCTTGAGGATGGCTTCCTGGGTCTGCTGTGCGAAACCGGTGGTGAGGGCGATCTTCACGCCGATCTCCCGGCAGTGGGAGAACAGTTCCTCGGCGCCGGGCATCGGGGAGCACCGGCCCTCGCCGACGAGGTGGGCATAGGTCCGTTCGAACTCCTTGTTCGCCGACTGCGCCTGTTCCTCGTTGCCCTTGGCGAGGTGGCGGAACACGGTGATCTTCGACTGCCCCATGGTCTCGGAGACGTAGTCGAGCATCGCCGCGCGGTCCGCGTCGGTGCGTGACAGCCCGGCGTGCTCGTCGGCGGCGCGGAAGCTCGCGATCACGAGTCCCTCGTCGGAGACGGTTGTGCCCGCCATGTCGAAGACGATGAGTTCGGTGGGGAGAGTGGACATGTGGGGGGTACTCCTGTGGTGGTCGGTGGTGGACATCAGAGGGCGAAACTGGTGGACGGATCGAATGCGGCGGTGACGCTGGACTCGGCGAGACCCATGCCGGTGGTCATGCCGATGCCGGTGGTGACGGTGACGATGTGGGTGCCGGGAAGTGGCTCGCGCAGCAGGAATTCACGGCCGGGTGCCGTCGCATACACACCCTGCCAGCGCTCGATGACGTCGATGCTGTTGACCCCGAACAACTCTCGGGTGACCTCGAGGAGGCAGGCGAATCCGTCCTCGCCCTGGAACGGCGATTCGGTGGCCTCGCGCAGGTGGGTGTCGCCGATCAACAGGGTGCCGTCGGGTTGTGGTGTGTACATCTGGTGAAGATCGAGTGCGGTGTATCCGGGGTGGGCGGTGTGCAGCCGTTGGGCGACCCGGTGCACCGACGGCATCGTCTCGAAGGCGCTGTAGCGCAACAGTGACCACCCGGTGAACAGGGGTGTGGTCAGCGGGAAACGGGTCGGTACAGCGGCTTTGATCATGTGCAGGCGGCACCGCTGCAGGCCGATGTCCTCGGCGACCTCGGGGAAGAGCCGATCGATGTCGTGATTCACCGTGATGAAGGTGGTGCCGGCACGCAGCTCACCCCGTGAAGTACGGACCACTCCGGTGTCGAAAGACGTTGCTGCGGTGCGCCAGAAGAAGGTGACGCCCTGCGTCTCGAGCCACGCGGCGATCCGTGGGGCGGCGGCGCGTGGGTCGACCTGGAGGTCGGCCGGTAGGTACATGCCGCCGACCACGCCGTCGGCGGCGGCCGGAACCCGCTCGAGGACGGTGTCGCGGTCGAGGAGTACCGCCGCCGCCGATCCGTGAGCCTGGGAGAACTCGCTCATCACGGCCAGTTCGTCGGCGTGCCGGGCCAGGACCGTGGTACCGGTCGGCGCCGCCCAGAATCCCGCCTTCTCGGCGAGATCGAGCCAATGACGGCGTCCGGCACGCGCATAGTCCAGGGCTTGCCCGGACTGGGCGGTCATGCAGGCGTGCCCGAAGTTGCGGACCGACGCGCCCGCGACCTGGTCGTTGTGCTCGACAACAGCGACGGAGAGCCCGCGGCGTCGTGCGTGATAGGCGTGGGCGAGGCCGACGATGCCGGCCCCGACGACGACGACGTCGTACGAGGTGCCAGGTGTGGTCATGGTCGTAGCTTCCCGTCGCGTCGGCGTGATGTCAATACTTTCTGATAAGAAAGGTATACAAGTAGTGTTGCGACAACGCTACGCCGGGTGGGCTGTGGGGTTACGAGATCTGGAACACCCGCCGTCGAGCGCTGCCCGTCTTTCGAGAGGGCGGGGGTGTTGCGGGAAGGTGGACAGCGGTGTTGACGGCCGGCCCAGCGTCGAGGTCGGCGTGGAGGCAGGCCATCGGCGCCGGACGGTCGTCACGGTGCTATCGGATGTCGGAGCCGCTCAGCGGTTCCCCACCCGGCGGCTGTCGAGCAGGGCGGCGGCGTTGTCGGCGACCAGGTTTCGCCACGGACCGAGATCGGCAACGGGCCACTGGTCGTCCAGGAGTCCGGCGAGCAAACCGACCGCGGATGCGGGCGTGAAGCAGAAGTCACTGCCGTACAGCAGATGCCGGGCGTCGAACCGGCGCGCGAAAGCCGCGAGCTGATCGGGAATCGGCGCACCGGCCAGATCGAACCACAGTTGCTCCCACCCGAGATCACCGTCGGCCCCGAGGTCATCGCCGACACAGTCCATCAGACCGGCTTCCCGGAACAACTCGACCCGGCTGATCACCGCCGGGAGCACGGCGCCGCAATGCGGGACGATGAACCGGATGCCGGGATGGCTGCGCAGGATTCCGGCGCCGGCCAGCGCGACGACGGTACGGGTCGAATCGAACAGGAACTCCAGTAGCGGCGCGGGCATCCCCATCTGCGTCGGATCGAAACCCGCAGGCGAGGTGGGGTGAATGAACACCACACTCCGGCGACGGTTGAGCTCGTCCCACAGCGGTGACAGGCCCGGATCACCCAGATAGGTTCCGTGCGCATTGGTTTCGATGCACACGCCCGCACAGCCGTCGAGGTCGGCGGTGCGGCGGCTCTCGGCGATCGCCGTACCCACATCGGGCAACGGTAAGGACGCGAAGAAGTCGAATCGGTCGGGGTGTTCGGTATGCAGCGACGCCAGGAAGTCGTTGACCTGCCGGGCCAGGTCACGGGCCTGCGCGTCGTCGCCGAAATGCACACCGGGTGACGAGATCGACAGCACCGACCGGCCGATGCCGACCGACTCCATCATGTCCAGATGCGCACGCGGTGACCAGCCCGGCCAATCCGGCATCGCGTCGGGGACACGGTGTCCCGCGGCGATGGCGGTCTGGACATACCAGTCGGGCAGTGCGTGCGCGTGAACATCGATGATCCCGGGTGCCGGGACCCCGGACACGGAGCGCTCAGGCATCGAGAACTTCGGTGTGGTGCGCGAAACGGGCGAAGGCGGCGAGCGCATCGGGGTTGTCGACGGTGTCGGTGCCGATGACCTGCGCGAGTGGCCGACCCTGGCTCAGGCGTTTGACGGGAACCTCCAGCTTCTTACCGGTCCGGGTGTGGGGGATGGCGGCGACGGCGATGATGTCGTCGGGGACGTGGCGCGGTGAAGCCTGGGTGCGGATGGCCTCGGCGATCCGCGCGCGCGGATCGTCGTCGAGTGTCACCCCGTCGGCCGGCACCACGAACAACGGCATCCAGTAGCCGTCGTCGAGTTCGGCGCCGACGACCAGGGATTCGCGGATCTCGGGGAGGGCGTCGACGACGTCGTAGATGTCGGCACTGCCCAGGCGGACACCCTGCCGGTTGAGCGTGGCGTCGGAGCGTCCGGAGATGATCGCACCTCCGCGCTCGGTGATGGTGACCCAGTCGCCGTGTCGCCACACCCCCGGATACACGTCGAAATAGGCGTCGCGATAGCGGGTTCCGTCCGGATCGTTCCAGAATCGAATCGGCATCGACGGCATGGGTGTGGCGATCACCAGTTCGCCGACCTCGCCGACAACGGCGTTCCCGTCGGCATCCCACGCCTGCAGATCCACCCCGAGTAGCGGCGCGGAGATCTCACCGGCATACACGCACACCGTCGGTGCGCCACCGGCGAATCCGCTCACCACGTCGGTGCCGCCACTGGTGGAGTTCACCGCCACGGAGGCACCGACCTCCTCGCGCACCCACTCGACACTGTGCGCGGGCAGCGGTGCCCCGGTGCAGCCGATCGCCCGCAGTGCCGACAAGTCGTGTTCGCTGCCCGGATGCAGACCGGCCTTCGCCGACGCCGCGAGATGGCCGGGGCTGACCCCGAGAACGGTGACCCGGTGGCGGGCGGTGATGTCCCACAACCGATCCGGACCCGGAAATCCGGGGCTGCCGTCGTAGGTCACGATGGTCGCCCCGACCAGCAGCCCCGAGGCCACCATGTTCCACATCATCCAATTGGTGGTGGTGTACCAGAAGAACCGTTCACCGACCCGCAGATCGTTGTGCAGGCCCAGTAGTTTCAGGTGATCGAGGATCACGCCGCCGTGGCCGTGCACGATTCCCTTGGGCACGCCCGTGGTGCCCGAGGAGTACAGCACCCACAGGGGATCACTGAATTCCACCCTGGTGAACTCCGGCGATCGTGGTGTGGCGATGATTGATTCCCAATCATGTTCCCCGGCTGCGGGATCGGCGCCGTCCCAGGTGCCGAGTATCGGGATCTGCAGCACCGCGCGCACCGAGGGTGTCGACGCACGCAGCGTCGCGACCACGGCGCGACGGTCATGGGCGGTGCCGTTCCACCGATAGCCGTCGGCGGCGATCAGTGCCACCGGTTCGAGCTGGCCGAGACGTGCGTGCGCGCCGGCGGCACCGTAGTCCTGACCACACGCCGACCACACCGCGCCCATCGCGGTCGTCGCGAGCATGCCGACGATCGCGTGCACCGAGTTCGGCAGATATCCGACCACGCGGTCACCGCGCCGAACGCCCAGCCCGCGCAGCCACGCCTGCACGGCACCGACCATGCCGCGCAGTTCGTCCCAGCTCACCGACGACTCGGTGCCCGCCTCGTCGACGCTGATGATCGCCGGCTGTGGCCCGCTCCGGCGGAGGGCGTGCTCGGCGTAGTTGAGGTGGGTCCCGGGGAACCAGCGTGCGCCCGGCATCGTCGCGTCGGGCAGTACCGAAGCCGGCGAGTTGTCATCGGGCAGATCGTCGGCGATGACGTCGAAGTACCTCGTGACGGCCCACCAGAAACCCGCGGGATCGTCCACGGAATGGCGCCACAGGTCGCGATATGCCGGGAATCGTTGCCCCGTGCGCTCTTCGACGAATGCCGTGAACCCCGCGAGCTGCGAGGCGGCGGCCCGCGCGGGATCGGGTTCCCAGATCGGGGTATCGGTGGCGGTGGACTCGAGGGCCATCGGGGTGGTGCTCCTGGCTGTCGGAGGGATGCGTGATCGGTGGCGTGGGCCGGTGGCCTCACCCGGCGCTGTGTGCTCCGGTCATCAGACCTGCGAGATCTTCGGGCATGAGGAACGACGGCGGTGGCGGCGGTCCCCAACTGAACAGCCCCTTTGCTCCCTCGACGGTCTCCGGGGTCCACAGCTGATCGTCGATGATCGAATCCATGTCCGAGTAGTACTCGCTGAAGTTCCCCGCCGGGTCCTTGAGGTACCAGAAGAAGTTCGAGCCCGCGTAATGGCGGCCGAGGCCCCACACGTGACGGTCCGGATCGGCCTCGAGCATGCGCATCGCGCCGCGGCCCACCTCGTCGACATCGTCGACCTGCCAGGACGTGTGATGCAAGAAGTTGATCGGCGCCTGTTGGACGAGGATGTTGTGGTGATCGGTGGAGCATCGCATGAAGGCTGCGAGACCGGGTACCTCGTCGCTGATCTTGAATCCCAGCCCGTGAGTGAAGAATTGTTGTGTCACTGCATGGTCGGTGCTACCGATGACGGCGTGGCCGAGTTTGTGCGGTCGGACGGGCCCGTCGCGCAGGACACCGGGTGCGCGCAGTCCGTCGCGTTCGATGCGTCCGGGCCCGTTGTACCGGGTCGGTTCCACCCGCGGTGCCGAGATCCGCTGCGAGACTTCAACGGTGGCATGCAGCCCGGTGGCGTCCTCGATCGCCGCGATTGATGTCGCGGTGCGCTCGAAGGCGATTCCGAGGCCGCCGAGGTTGTGCGCGATGCGATCGATGTCGTCGGGATGGTCGGCTCCGACCACCAATGACACCAGGCGTCGGGTCGGGGTCGAGACGATGCGCAGCTGGTTGCCGCCGTCGGTGGTGGAAAACCAGCCGTCGGTCTCGGGGGTGAGACCGAATTCGGTGTAATAGGAGGCGGTTTCGGTGACATTTGGTACGCCGATGGTGATGGATGCGAGGCGATGCAAAGGCATGGTCGTCTACTTTCCGGTGGCCGAGACGAAGGTCTGGTGCAGTTCACCGATACCGGTGATCCAGCTGTCGAGGTGCTCCCCGGGCTCGAGGAACCGCTTGGGGTCGCGGCCTGCGCCGATTCCGGCGGGGGTGCCGGTGAAGATGACGTCGCCGGGGTAGAGGGTGACCGTCTGCGACAGGCCGGCGATCAGTGCGGCCACTCCGAAGATGAGATCGCTGGTGCGGCCCTTCTGCATTTCTTCGCCGTCGATGCCGCAACCGAGTTCGAGGTCGTCGCGGTCGGCGAGTTCGTCCGGGGTGACCAGCCACGGTCCCTGCGGGGAGAACCCTGCGAACGACTTCCCCAGACCGAACTGTGGTGCCGGGCCGCGTGTCTGGGTGATCCGCTCGCTGATGTCCTGGCCGACGGTGAGGCCCGCGACGTGGTTCCACGCGACGTCCTCGGCGACCGCTTCGGCCTCACGACCGATGACGACGACGAGTTCGACCTCCCAATCCACCGCGCCACCCTCGGGCAGTACGACGCTGGAATCGGGCCCGGAGAAACTCGACACGTACTTGGTGAACACCGGCGGCAGATTCTCCGGTGAGTCGAATCCCGATTCGGCGGCGTGCTCGTCGTAGTTGAGTCCGATCGCAAACACCTGCCGGGGTGTCGGCGAGGGCGCGCCGAGTCGGGTCCGGTCGATCGGGGAACGGTCGGCGGAAACGTCGACGCCCGTTGCCCACGAGGTGAACGAATCCCACTCGCGGTACACGGAATCGAGGTCGGGACCGAATCGGCCATCGGAGGCCGCGGCGATGTCGGTGCCTGTCTCGGCCCCGGCCTCACCGGTGACGAGGACGGCCCGGCCGTCGAGATTGGCGATACGCATGTTGTGTCCTTCTGGGGTGTGGCGGTGTGTCGAGTGTGGGGCGCTCAGACCATCGGGGTGATCGGCTCGTCGACACCGAGCAGGGCCTTGCCGTAGATCTCGTAGCTGACCGCGGGTGAGACGATGGCGTGGCGTGCGGCGGTGGCCGAGTCCCGCCAGATCCGTTGCAGCGGGCTCATCTCGGCGAATGACCCGGCCCCGTGTGCCGAGAGCAGGATGTCGATGGCACGGGTGATGCATTCGGCGACATAGCCGGTGTCCGAGCGGACCCGGGCCCGGGTGAGGTAATCGGGGTAGTCGCCGCGCGCGGCGGCCTCGTCGATGTCGGCGGCGGCCCGATAGGCGTGCAGGTGCGCGGTGTCGATGAGCCGGGCGGCCTCGGCGATCTGCAACTGGAAGGCGGTGGACTCCTTCTGGGAGGTGAAGAAGGTGTAGGAGATGGGCTTCTTCGGGGCCTTCTCGATGACGAAATCGAGTGCTGCGCGCCCCATTCCGAGCTGCGGGCCGACCAGGACAAGGGCCAGCACCGGGATCAGCGCACTGCGGTAGAGGACCTCGTCGGTGAACGGCGTCGCGTACTGACCGCCGATCGCCGGCGGAACCGACAGCACCCGATGGTCGGGGACGAACACGTCATCGGCGATCAGGCAGTTGCTGCCGGAGGACCGCATCCCGGCGACGAACCAGGTGTCCTCGAATCCCATGTCGGAGCGGGGGATCAGGGCACAGCCCTGGTCGACGACGTTGCCGTCGGCATCGGTGATCGGGATACCCATCACCGCCCAGGTGCAGTGATAGGACCCGGAGTTGTAGTACCACTTGCCGCTGACGCGATAGCCGCCCTCGACCTTGCGGGTCTCCGCGGTCGGGGCCAGCACGCCGGACACCTTGGCATCGGGGTCGGCGCCGAAGACGTCGTCCTGCGCCCGCTCGGACATCAGGCCGATCAGCCAGTTGCACACATTGGTCAGGGTCAACACCCACGCGGTACCGCCGTCGGCCTCGGCGACCGCTGCGGAGACGTCGAGCATGGTGCGCATGGAGGTTTCGTAGCCGCCGTAACGCCGGGGCACCGAGATCTTGAACAGCCCGGCGTCGGTGAGTGCGGTGATGCTCTCCTCGACGACGCGGCGGTCCTTCTCGCCCTGGGCGGCGTTGGCCGACAGGAGTGGACGCAGTTCCCGAGCACGGGCGACGAGTTCAGTGGCAGAGGGAATTTCGGCAGAAGTGGTCCCGGTGCCGTGGGTCCCGGTGGTGGCCAGGTCCTGGGCGGCGGACGGGGCAGTGGTGGTGGTCATGGTTTCTCCTGTGCTGTGAGTACGGGGCGGTGTCGATGAGGTCGGGTTACTGGGGTGGCGCGGATGTTCAGCTCGCACAGGCGGTGATCAGGTCGACGATGGCCGGGCGCGACCGTTCGGCGAATCTGGAGTGGGTGCCAAAGGTGCGGTGGCCGTAGACGAGTGGGGCTCGGTGGGTGGAGGCGACATGGCGTACGGCGCCGATGAGCAGCAGGTGATCACCGGCTTCGACGGTGCGCCAGAGATCACAGGCAGCCCACCCGGCGATCTCGTCGAGGCGTGGCAGGCCGTCGCTCATCGACCATTCGGTGGTGCCGAAGCGGTCCACAGTGCGGCTGGCGAAGGAGATCGCCGTGTCGTCCTGTCCGGCGCCGAGGACGTTGACGCCGAACCGGCCGGTGGCCTGGATGCCGGAGAGCAGCCGCGAGTGGCGGTCGAGGGCGATCGAGAGCAACGCCGGCCGCAGCGACAGCGAGGCCAGTGAGCTGACCGTGGCGCCCTGTGGCCCGTCCACGTCGGCGGTGGTCACGACCGTGACCGGCGCGCAGACGCCGGCCATGAGATCTCGGAAATGTTGATCGAGCATCGCGGGCTCCTCCGTCCCGACACCGGGCCTCTACGCTCGGGTCGAAATAAACATGATTAATTGTGTGGATCACAGAGTGCGTCAGCTGTGACCGACCTGTCAAGTGTTCGGCAGAAAAAATCATGATTATTTACGGAATGCGACATTCATCCAGGTAGCGGCGCTGGGGGCGAAGCCGTCGGCGTTGGTAGATGCCGGAGATCTCGGGTGAGGAGCGGGGCTCAGGCAGTCGGATCGTCTGCCGGCGGCCGCAGGATCATCGTCGGATCGGTGCGTCGCAACGCGTCGATCGCGCCCGATGCGTCATCGGCGGCAAGGGCGTCGACGAGATCGAGGCAGACCGTCGCCAAGCCGGCCAGATGTAGCGTCGGAGCGTCGGTCGCTCCTGCGTCGGCGCTGAGCCGGGCGCGCAGGTGGGAGGTGCCGACCTCCATGATCGAGAGGTACAGGCTGTTGAGAAGTTGGTTGCCGCCGATGTTGGCGAAGTACTCGTGGACATTCCACACGGCCCAGACGAAGTCGATGACGTCGGTGCCGCGCAACGACTCCCGCACCACCTCGGCCAGCGACGCGAATTCGCGCTGATCGTCGTCGGTGATCGTGGAGAGCACCTCGTCGACGAGCAGGGGTGCCAGTGCGTCGCGGATCTGAATCGACTCGAGTAGCGCGGAGCGATCCTCGGTGGCCGCGCGGAACCAGCCGTTCATCCGCGACAGTGGCGGCGGATTCTTGGCGAAGATACCGCCACCCGGCCCCGGTCGTGACGAGATGACCCCGCGGGCGAGCGCGAGTTTGATGGCCTCGTTGACCGTGCCCACCGACACCGAACACAGCTTGCGGATGTCGTCCTTACTCCCGATGCGCTCCCCGGCACCGGCTCCGGCGGCGATCAGGGCGATCCGGTTGGCGGCGGCCTCGGCGCGGGACAGATTCCCGGGGGCACTGCCCGGCAGATCCGCCGGTGACGTGGGGGCTTGCCATACCTCGTGGGAGTAGGCGGGGATGTCCGGCGGCTCGACGACGGAGCCACCGGTGGTGGTGTCATCGGCCATGGTCGGCGGTCCGTTCTGTGTGCAGGTCGAGGAGAGCGTGTCCAGTTTAGGTCGTCGGGGATGCCCGCCCGGATCACGACTTGTATGCATCCTTGCATGCAAGGTGTAGGGTCGCCGCATGCCCGCACAGTTGTCCAACGCCGCCGACGAGGCGTACGCCGCTACTCGCGAGCGCATCATCTCCGGCGCGCTCGCCGGTGGCACGCTGCTCAGCGAGGTCGAGGTCGGCGCCGACCTCGGCCTGAGCAGAACGCCGGTGCACGAGGCGTTCCTGCGGCTGGCCGCCGAGCAGTTCCTCACTCTCATCCCGCGCCGCGGAGCGGTGGTCAGTCCGGTCACCGCGACCGAGGCCGCCGACGTGCTCGCCATGCGCCAGGCCATCGAAAGTGCCTCTGCGCGCCAGGTTTTCGCAGCGGGCGGTCCGTCGGCGGAGTTTCGTGAGCTGATCGAGCGCAACCTCGCCCGGCAGGCCGGTCTCGCCGCGGACGCCGACGTCGACGGCTTCGTCGAGGCCGACGACGAGTTCCATCTCCTGGCGGTACGCGCGTCGAACAACCCGATCGCCGCGCGCTTCTACGAGCTCCTGCGCGGGCGGCAACAGCGTCTGCGCAACGTGCTGCTGCGGATCGATCCGGGCACCTTCCCGGCCTCGCACGACGATCACCAACGGCTGGCGGCCTGCCTGTTCGCCGGGGAGCACGAGGAGTACGAGCGCCTCCTCGAAGCGCACCTCGCGCGCTATCAGGGGGCGATATGAGTTCGTCGATTCCCCTCCGCGACGGCGCCGGTGTGTCGCCGCGTGACCAGCGTGGTCCGGATCGTCGGCCATGGGTCCTGGTGTTCGGCGCGTTGTTCGTCTGCGCCTGGTCGGGCAACCAGTTCAGTCCGCTGCTGCTGATGTATCGCGACGTCGAGCACTACTCGTCGGCGACGGTGACCCTGTTCCTCGGGGTCTACGTCGCGGGATTGGCTCCCGCACTGATCATCGCCGGAGCGGTGTCGGATCACCTGGGCCGCCGGTTGCCGATGATCGCGGGCGTCGCCTTCGGTGTGGCGGGCAGCGCGCTGTTGGCGTTCGACGAGCTCGGCCAGTTCCCGATCATCGCGGGTCGGCTGTTGGCCGGCATGTCGGTCGGGACGGCGATGTCGGTGGGCACGAGCTGGCTCAAGGAATTGTCGACGCCGCCGTTCGATCCGGCCGCCGACCGCGGCGCCGGCGCTCCTCGGGCGTCACTGGCGTTCACCCTGGGCTCGGCATCGGGTGCGTTGATCGCCGGGTGTATCGCCCAATGGGGACCGATTCCGCAGATCCTGCCGTTCATCCTGCACATCGCGGTGTCGGCGCCGTTCCTGGTGCTGATCGGCCGCGCACCGGAGACGGTGCGACCCCAGGCGCCGGCACCGATATCGGCCCGGCTGCGGGTCACCTCCGCGCGTCACCGGCGCTTCGTGCGTGTCGTGATGATCTGTGGCCCCTGGCTTTTCGTCGCCTGCGGGCTCTCCTACGGCTACCAGCCGGTGCTGCTGGCCGACGCCGCGGGTGGCTTCGGGCTGGCGTACGCCACGCTGCTCAGCGTCATCGCGCTCGGTGCCGGTGCCGCCATCCAACCGCTGGCGCGCCGCATCGACTCGCAGTCGAGTGCTCGCGGACTCATCGTCGCACTGGTGATCCTCGTCGTCGGGATGGCGGTCATGCTGGTCGCGGTGACCACCGACGATCTGCTCGTCGGGGTGGCCGCAAGTGTGGTGCTCGGCTGCGGCTTCGGCATCGGGCTGGTGTCGGGGTTGTTGGAGGTCCAACGGATCGCGCCCGCACACGAACTCGCCAAACTCACCGGCGTCTTCTATGCGGTGGCCTATACCGGTTTCGCGGTCCCGACCCTGTTGGCCGCGCTGACGCCGCCGTTCACCACCGTCGAGTTGCTGCTCATCCTGGCCGCACTGCTCCTCGTGTCGCTGCTGGTGGTGATCGGCGGATCACGCAAGCATCTGCCTGCCACACTGGGGTGAGCCGCGGCGAGGAGGACTTCGGGAAGTGGATCTTACCATCGTGCACCTGCGCTACTTCCTCGCGGTGGCCGAGGAACTGCATTTCACGCGCGCCGCGCAGCGCCTGCACATCTCGGCACCCTCGCTGAGCCAGCAGATCCAGCAACTCGAACGCCGGACCGGCGTCACACTGTTCCGCCGCACCTCGCGCCAGGTCGAGCTCACCGCCGACGGCGCCGCCCTCGTCCCGCTCGCCCGTGACGCCGTCGCCGCGATGGACACCGTGATCGCCTGGGCCGACAGTTCGGGCACCGCGTCGGTGCTGCGCATCGGGATCGCGGCGTCGAGCGAGATGAGCAACCGCCTGCTCGCGACGGCCGTCGAGCGCCACCCGGACACGACCTGGCAGATCCACGGCCTGCCGCTCACCGATGCACTCACCGCGCTGCGTTCGGGAGAGGTCGACGTCTCGTTGATGATCGCCGATCAGCCGCCCGTCGAGCCGGCAGGGGTCGTGGTGCGATCACTGTGGTCCGAGGATCGAGTGCTCGTCGTCAACAAGGGGCATCGTCTCGCCGGGCGGGATGCGGTGACGCTGGCCGTGACCGACGGCGAGACCTTCATCGGGATGCGTGGTGGCGGCGAACCGCAGAGTTGGTTCGTCGATCCGCGTCCGAGCGGTCGACATCTCGAGATACTGCCGCTGGCAACGCATTTCGACGAGGTCCTGCAGCTGTGCAGCGCCGGGGTGGGAGTCAACATCTGCGGGTCGTCGGCCACGGTGACCCATGCGCGACCGGGTCTGCGGTACGTCCCGATCATCGACCTGGCGCCGGTCACGACTTACCTGTGTCACCTGCGTGCCAAGCAGAGTGCCCTCGTCGATGCTTTCGCCGCCATCGCCGAGCAGATCGTCGCCGACACTCGATCATGAGGCCTGGCCTCATGATCGTGAGGCGATTCCATGTGGACCAGATCACATTCCCGCGGTGACACTGGCACGGTGAGTTCCTCCCCGTCCGACGCCGTGCAGCGCGACGTCGTCTACCGCACCCGGCCGTCGGGTGACCTGCTCCTCGATCTCGTCGGCCCGTCAGACCCCGGGCCCCATCCGGCCATCGTCTTCGTGCACGGTGGCGGATGGTTCACCGGCGACCGCACACTGTGTCCGGACCTGCACCGTCATTTCGCCGCAGCCGGATTCGTGATGGCAAGCATCGACTATCGACTCAGCGGTGACGCCCGATTCCCGGCGCAACTCCACGACGTCCGTGCTGCGATCGACCATCTGCGCACTCGCGCAGACGAATACGGCATCGACCCCGAACGCATCGGGGTGTGGGGTGCCTCGGCCGGCGGCCACCTCGCTGCGCTCGTGGGACTCCACGCGCATCGCGCGCGACTGCCCGGCGAGGACGCCGACGTCGATGCCCGGGTGTCCGCTGTTGCCGAATCCTATGGTCCGGCAACGCTGGTCGCCGGTGACGTGGCACCCGGACAGCCACTGCCCGGCGGCTCCACACCGGCTCTGACTCCCGAAGGACGGCTCCTCGGTGGCGACCCCGCCGACCTCCCCGAGGCCGCCCGCGCGGCGAGTCCGCTGTATCACGTCCGCCGCGACGCCCCACCCTTCCAGATCTCGCACGGTACCGCCGATGTCCTCGTCGGCGACGACCACAGCCGCCTGTTGTTCCGCGCGCTCGCCGACGCCGGGGCGGAGGCGGACCTCTACCTCGTCGACGGCTACCGGCACGGCTTCCTGAACCCGCCCCGACGATCCGACGTGCCGGGTCCGCCGGCGATGGACGAGGGCAGGCTCGCTGCGGAGGGTACCGCTCCCGCTCTGCTGCACTCCGCCCGTGACGGACGGGAGACCCAGTGCCGCACAGACTTCGGCTTCGACGACATCGCCGGCTTCTTCGTTCGTCATCTGCACCCCGACGCGTCGGTCTCGCCGTCGTCGGCCCTGTCCCGACCCGCCCACACCTCAGGAGAGAAGTCATGACCACCACCATCGACCCGGATGCCATGCATGATCGCGCCCCGATCATCGATGCCCTCCCCGGTGAAGCCGTCCCGTATCGCCTCGCGAGTGGGGAGGGGCTGCGCTACGAGATCGACAACCAGCTCTGGACGGTCATCGCGCGAACGGCCGACACCGGCGGATTGTTCGACGCCGCATTCATTCTCGGCCCGCGAGGCGCCGGCGCCGCATTCCACGTCCTGCCGAACCATCAACGCTCGTATCACGTCTTCGAGGGCTCGGTGCAGTTCTGGCTCCCGGGGCGGAGCCGTGTTCTCGCGCCCGGTGACTCCATCCACGTACCGCCGGGAACACCGGTCGCCTACCGCATGCTCGGTCACTGCTCGCGCATCCTGTTCTTTTCCGCTCCGGGTGGTGCGTTGGACGCCCTCGCCGGCAGTGGCGCGGGGTTGGACTCCCACATCTACTCCGCCGATGCGCATTCAGGTGTCAAAACGCCGCTGACAGAACTCTTCTCGTCGGTCGGTGCACGCGCTCACAACGAGGCGCTCGCGGCGGTGTCCGACGAGTGGGACGACGCGCTGCCGTCGGGGGCGCAAGCATATTTCCTACGGGCACTCACCGGGGATCGGCGCGCCTGGCCGGACTCCCTCAACTCCTATCAGGCGCGCGGTGCCAACACCGGAGGCCGGTACTTCTCCGTGCTCACCCTCGGTGGCCGGTCGCCGTACATCCCGCAGCACTTCCATCGCCACCACACGGAGAACTTCTTCGTCCTCTCCGGCCGGGTATGGCTGTACGTCAACGGCGTCGAAACCCTGCTCACCGCCGGGGATTACCTGCACGCACCGGCAGGCACCATCCACAGCTTCGCCTTCGACGCGCACACCACCCGGATGCTGGGCATCCTGACCTCCGACGTGTTCGAGAACTTCTTCGACGTCACCGGCGAGGCCACCGACGACCTCGTCCACACCGAGGGACTGATCAACCCGGAGCACATGATGGGCAAGCTCGACGCGGCCATGGCCGACCTCGACCTCGAGTTCGTCGGTCCGCCACCGACGCGGACACGTGGACTCGATCTCTGACCGTTTGCGACGGCAGAACAGTGCTGCGTGCATCATGGGACGATGCCCATTGACGATGTGCACGACAGCGCGGAGCCGGATCGGAGCGCGCCGGATCGGACGGCAGGAGAACCGGCCCGCGAGAACGTGATCCTGGTGCATTGGCACGATCTCGGCCGTCACCTGAGTTGCTACGGCGCCGACGGCGTCGAGAGCCCGCATCTGGACCGGCTGGCGGCCTCGGGTATTCGCTTCGCCGATGCGCACGCGACCGCGCCGCTGTGCTCACCGGCACGCGGATCGCTGTTCACCGGGCAATATCCGCACCGCAACGGGCTCGTCGGGTTGGCCCATCACGGGTTCGCCTACCGCGAGGGGGTGCGCACGCTGCCGCAGATCCTGGGTGAGGCGGGCTACCGGACGGTCCTGTTCGGCATGCAACACGAGAGCACCGACCCGACGAGCATCGGCTTCGACTCGGTCGACGTGTCCGACTCGCGTTGCGATTACGTCGTCGCCGAGTCGCAGTGGTGGTTGGGCCACCACGTCCGTACCGCACCGCAGCAGCCGTTCCTGCTGACCGCGGGGTTCTTCGAGACCCATCGCCCCTACCCCGAGGACGAGTATCCGCCCGCCGACACCTCCGGCATCGACGTCCCCGGATTCCTTCCCGACACCACCGATGTGCGTGAGGACCTGGCAGGACTGCACGGCAGCATCACCAAGGCCGACGCCGCGGTCGGCCGGTTGCTCGAGACGGTCGCCGATCTCGGGCTCACCGAGAACACGTGGATCGTCTTCGTCACAGACCACGGCCTGGCGTTTCCCCGCGCGAAGTCGACGCTCTACGCCCAGGGCACCGGGATCGCGCTGATCATCCGGCCGCCGGCGGCGCGTGTGATGTCACCGCAGGTCTACGACGGCCTGTTCTCCGGGGTCGACCTCACCCCGACGATCCTCGATCTGCTCGGACTCGGCGTGCCCGCCGATGTCGACGGTGACTCGCACGCCGCGCAACTCGTCCGAGCGGGTCGGTCGGTCCGCGACGAGGTCTGCCGCGACGAGGTCTACACCGAAAAGACCTATCACGACGCGTTCGATCCGATCCGCGCCGTCCGCACCAAGCACCACAGCTACATCGAGAACTACGCGCACCGACCCGAGCTGCTGTTGCCCCTCGACATCGCCGACAGCGCCTCGGCGCGCTCGATCGATCCGGCGGTGACCGAACGCGACCGGCCCCGTGTCGAGCTCTACGACCTCGATTCCGATCCGGATGAGCGCAACAACGTCGCCGAGGATCCCGCCTACGCGCAGATCCGCGCCGATCTCGCCGACCGTCTTGCCCGGTGGCGCACGAGTACCGGTGACGAGCTCCCCACCGAACCCGAGGGCACCGCCATCGCCGAGCGATTCATGGCGGCCTTCCACGCGAAAGCCCTCGACACCGCACCGGAGGAAGAGGCCTTGCCCTCGCGGCGTCCGCTCGGTGCGCGCCGTGAGCTCGACGGCGACATCACCTCCGGTGAGGGCGATGCGGTGCGCGCGTCCACCGCCGATCGCACACCCCGCTGAGCGCTTCACCCCGATCGCGAAAAGTCAACAATTACCCGCGTATTGAGGCTAAAAGCCCAGGTTGCGCTCGGTTTCGGCGTGGTTAGACTGAGCCGATGCCCCACCCGCAGAGCTACCTGGTGTGTGCGAGCCAGCGTAGCGGTAGTACCTTGCTCGTCGAGTCACTCGCGGCCACCGGGGTGGCCGGAACGCCCGAGGAGTTCTTCCAGTACTTCGCCTCGTCCTCGGAATCGCCGCAGCCCCGTGAATGGTTTGCCGGAGTGCGGGATTCGGCGATACTCGACCTGCTCGACGAGATCGACGTCGGTGCCGTGGACACCCGCGACTTCACCCGGTGGCAGGCCGATGTCCTGGCCGCCGGTCGCAGCGCCAACGGGGTCTGGGGCGGCAAACTGATGTGGAATCAGACACCGCTGCTCATCGCGCGGACCCGGGTCGGCTCGGGATCGTTGCGGACCGCTCTGCGCGAACTCCTCGGGGCCGATCCGCTGTTCGTCCACGTGTTCCGCGATGACGTTGTGCCGCAAGCGGTGTCGATGTGGCGGGCGGTACAGACGCGCGTCTGGCGCGACGGGCACGGTCCGCACTTCGACCCCGCGCGTGATGAACGCGCACAGTACAACGCCGAGGGGATCGCGCATCTCGCGACGATCCTCGCCGATCAGGAGCGGCAGTGGCGCCGCTGGTTCGCCGACGAGGGCATCACGCCGATCGACATCGAATTCGGCGAGCTGGTCAAGGATCCCCAGGGCACGACCGCCGCCGTGCTCGCTGCGCTGGGTCTCGATCCCGATCTGGCTCCGCCCCCTCCGATCGCACCGCAGTCCAACGCGAGGTCCAAGGAATGGGCGCAGCGCTACCGCCGTGATGCGGAAAGGAACGGATATCCGCTATGACTTCTCCCGATAACGCTACCCCCGAGAACGTGGCCACCGCCGAATTCGATCATGTTGCCGCACTGCGCATCCTGGAGTCCGAGGCGGTGCACATCATCCGCGAGGTGGTCGCCGAACTCGAGCGGCCGGTACTGCTGTTCTCCGGCGGCAAGGATTCGATCGTACTCCTTCGGCTGGCCGAGAAGGCTTTTCGGCCGCACCCTTTGCCGTTCCCGATCCTGCACGTCGACACCGGCCACAACTTCGACGAGGTCATCGAGTTCCGGGATCGGCGCGTGGCCGCGAGCGCCGACAACCCCGCAGGCATCAAACTCATCGTGGCGTCGGTACCCGACGCGATCGCCGCCGGGCGCATCGCCGAATCGACCGACCCGTCGGGATCACGCAACCGGCTGCAGACCCGGGTCCTGCTGGACGCCTTGGAAGAAGGGGGATTCGACGCGGCGTTCGGCGGTGCCCGCCGCGACGAGGACCGCGCCCGTGCCAAGGAACGGGTGTTCAGCTTCCGCGACGAGTTCGGACAATGGGATCCGCGGGCCCAGCGTCCCGAACCCTGGTCGCTGTACAACGGTCGCATCCGGCGGGGCGAATCGGTCCGGGTGTTCCCGTTGTCGAACTGGACCGAGACCGACATCTGGCGCTACATCGAACTCGAGGGGCTCGACCTGCCGTCGATCTACTACGCAGCGCAGCGCGAGGTCTTCGACCGGGACGGCATTCTGCTTGCGGTGTCGCCGTTTTCGCAGCCGCCCACAGCCGACGACGTGCGGACCGAATGGGTGCGATACCGCACCGTCGGTGACCTCACCATCACCGGTGCGGTGCGGTCGAGGGCCACCACCATTCCCGAGATCATCGCCGAGATCAGCGAGGCGACCGTCTCCGAGCGGGGTGAGACCCGTGCCGACGACCGGACGTCGTCGGCGGCGATGGAGGACCGCAAGCGAGAGGGATACTTCTGATGAGCACCGCGATCTCCGCTGCGCGCCGCCAGATCCTGCGGCTGGCGACCGCGGGCAGCGTCGACGACGGCAAGTCCACATTGATCGGACGGTTGCTGCACGACACCGGCAGCCTGCCCACCGATCATCTGGCGGGGGTCACCTCCTCCGACGGCGACGTCGACCTGGCCGCATTGTCCGACGGTCTGCGCGCCGAACGGGAACAGGGCATCACCATCGACGTCGCCTACCGGTTCTTCGCCAGCGACACACGCAGTTACGTTCTCGCCGACACCCCCGGCCACGAGCGCTACACCCGCAACACCTTCACCGGGGCGTCCAATGCCCATGTGGCCGTGCTGCTCGTCGACGCTCGTCACGGCGTCCAACGCCAGACCCGCCGCCACGCCCGGATTGCGACCCTGGTCGGGGTACCGCATGTGATCGCCGCGGTGAACAAGATCGACCTGGTCGAGTACTCACAGCATCGCTTCGGCGAGCTGCAGGACGAATTGACCGAACTCGCAGTGCAATTGGGGATCGGCGAGATCACGGCGATCCCGGTGGCCGCCACCCTCGGCGACAATGTCGTGCACCGGTCGGCCAACACGCCGTGGTACGCCGGACCCACGCTGCTGGAGTATCTCGAGGCGGTGGAGCTGGCGGCACCGTCGCCGCAGCCGCGGGAACTCCGGTTGCCGGTGCAGTGGGTGTCGCGCCCCGGGCCCGACGGAAAGCGCACCTACACCGGCCGCGTGGCTGCGGGCACCCTTGCGCCCGGTGATCCCATCACCGTGCTGCCGTCCGGGTCGGTCAGCACCGTGACGTCGGTGGACACCCTCGACCCCCAGCGGCCCGTCGCGGTCGCGGGCCTGTCGGTGTCGGTGCAGCTGGCCGACGAGATCGATGTCGGCCGTGGCGATGTCATCATCAGCGGCGCGCCCGACGCGCACCTACCGGTCTCGGCCCGGGAACTGTCGGCGACACTGTGCTGGCTGTCGTCGGCGCCACTGCACGCCGGGGATCGCGTCGCTCTCAAACAGGGAGCCACCACGGTGCGCGCCACCGTGCAGTCACTGGAACGACGCCTCGACCCCGAGTCGCTGCTCGAGGTCGTCGGACCAACGGAGTTGGGGCTCAACGACATCGGTACCGTGACGCTACGGACCTCATCGGTCGTCGTGGCCGACACCTACGCCCAGAACCGCGACACCGGCGCGTTCATCCTCATCGACGAGGCCTCCAACGACACCGTGGCGGCCGGCACGATCCTCGAGGCACGGGAGGTCATTCCGGGCAAGGCGACGCGCAATGACATCAAGTGGCATCCGAGTTCGCTGCAGCGATCCGAACGGTGGGCCAAGACCGGACAACGTGGGGCGACGGTGTGGCTGACCGGATTACCCGCGTCGGGCAAGTCGACGGTGGCGGTGGCGCTCGAACGCGAACTGGTGAACCGGGCGCGGGTGGCCTATCTCGTCGACGGCGACAACATCCGGCACGGCATCTCCGACGACCTCGGTTTCTCACCCGGCGACCGTGCCGAGAACATCAGGCGTGTCGGGCATCTCGCGCGTCTGTTCGCCGACGCCGGGGTCATCGCGATCGCGTCGATGGTCTCGCCGCTGCACTCCGATCGGGAGATCGCCCGCGAATTGCATCGCGCCGCCGAGCTCGACTTCATCGAGGTACACGTGTCGACGCCGGTCACCGAGTGCGAACGACGCGACCCCAAGGGTCTCTACGCCCGGGCGCGGCGCGGTGAACTCAAGGGTCTCACCGGGATCGACGCTCCCTATGAGAAGCCGCGATCGCCGGACCTGCGTTTCGACACCACCGGTGCCGACATCGAGGAACTCGCCGGTCGGGTGCTCGCACTGCTGGTCGAACGCGGCATCATCGACGAGTGACGTCGACCGAGATCGCGCTCAGCCCACCCGGTGCGGTGCCTGTGCGGTGAGCGGCAGGCAGGTGATTGCGAAGCAACCCGGATTGCCCGACAGCGGCGCACGCAGCGGGGTGTTGCCGCACGACAGTACGGTGCAGTCGCGCGGGGCGTCCGGGCCGACACCGAGTGCGCCGAGGGTGATGTCGGGGTCGGCGAACTGCATCGGGTCGAGATTCAGGTTCATCGCGGGTCGGTAGGGACCGGGGTCGGGCAGGCGCGGAGAGCGGAAGGCGGCGACCAGCTTCCGGAAGAAGGTGTGATAGAGCTCGCTGATCGGGCTGGCGCTGAGGTCGGTGGCCGGATCGGGGGATACGTCGCCGAGGAAGCCGTTCCAGCTCACCATCAGTCCCAGACTGGCGACGATGAAATTGTTCTGCTGCAGGAACCCGACCATCGCGTAGGCATCGGAAGGCAACCCGGCCAATGGGGCCTGATCGACCGTCTGACGGGACGGGAAGGAAGGCCCGGTACACGGAGAACTGTTGACCCAGAACAGATACCCGTAACAGTGATTCGTCGGCGAGGGCGTCCGCAACCGCGTGATGTAGTCGGAATCGATGATGCGCCGGGATCGCCATACCCCGTCACCGGCCATCAACAGTCCGAGCCTGGCATAGTCGGCCGGTGGCATGAACAGAAACGCGTAACCGTAGGTGTTCCCGGACCGGTCACGTGCCCAGTAATAGTCGTGGGCATCGATCCCCAACGGATCGAACAGATTTCGCTGAGCGAATTGCTGAAGGTCTTCGCCGACGGCTCGTTGCACGACGTAGGCGAGAAGATCCGGACCGTGCTGGGTGTACTCGAAGAAGGTCCCCGGGCGGTGGGTGACTGGCAGCGCAAGAGCCTGTTTCGCGATGTTCGGATCCACGTCGAGGCCTGCGGTGACCGCCTCACTGAGGATCGACTGCGACAGGCCGGAAGTCTGGGTGAGGAGATCGGCGACGGTGATCCGTGCATGCGCGGCATCGGCCTCGCCCGGCGGGAGATACCGCGCGATCGATGCATTCAGGTCAAGTCTGTGCTGTGTGTAGGCGATCCCGGCGAGCATCGAGATCACACTCTTGGTGGAACTGAACAGATTCCACGGCACATCGCCGGTGGTCGCATTCAACGGTCCAGCACCGATGAGACAGTCGTTGCGGAAGACCTGGATGTGCGTGCGCATCCGGGACGTGGCGAAGGCGATGGCGTCGTCGAGACCGGCCTTGTCCACTCCGAGACGCTCGGGTGCCATCACGGTCGGTTGTGCTCCGGCGGGCTGCGCACACGAGGCCAATGGTGGTGGTTCTGCCGCTGCCGGAGAACCGATGCCCACCGCTGCGGTCACCGAGGCCACCACCGTGAGCACCACGACAAGCGCACTCACGAAGAACTGTCCCGAGACCCGCGTTTCGGACACCATCTCACCCCTGAACCCGACTGCACCGATACCGCAGTCTGGCACAGGGTATGCGCCGACCGTGGCCGAACAGGCAAGCCGAGGTGGTAGGGGAAGAAGGCGCGGGCTCAGCCCTGATACCCGAACATCTTCTTGCCGTACCAGTCACCGATCTCGGTGAGTCCCGGCGGGATCGCGAACAGCGAACTGGAGATCGGGGAGATGTACTCGTTGAGGGCGTCCTGGGCCAGGTTGTTCTGGATGCGGGCGAACTGCTCGTGGGCGTTCTTCTGGTAGGCGATGAAGAACAGACCGGCCGACAGGGTGCCGGTGCGGATGTCGATTCCGTCGGTGAAGTTGTATCCGCGGCGCAGGAGTTGGGCGCCGCCGTTGTTGTCGGGGTGGGCCAGGCGCACGTGGGAGAAACGGTCGATCTTGGTGCGGCCGTTGGTTCCCTTGACCGTGAAGTTCAGATCGGTGAACTCATCGCCGCCCGACAGTGGTGCGCCGGAATCCTTGGTGCGCCCGAAGATCCGCTCCTGATCGGAGATGTCGTCGGAATCCCAGGCCTCGATGTGCATGCGGATCTTGCGGGTGACGAGGTAACTGCCGCCCTTCATCCACGGTTGGTCGGTCTCGTCGCCGACCCACACCCACTTGTCGGCGACGGCCGGCTCCTCGGCCTTGATGTTGGCCGTTCCGTCCTTGAAGCCCAACAGGTTTCGTGGCGTCACCTGGTCGGTGCTGGTCGCCGATGCGCGCCCGAACCCTTCCTGCAGCCACCGGAGGGTGACCACGCTGCGCCCGATGCGGGCGAGGTTGCGCACGGCGTGGAAGGCCACCTGTGGGTCCTCGGAGCAGGCCTGCACGCAGATGTCGCCGCCGCTGATGGACGGGTCGATGGTGGTGTCGACGGCCAATTGGCCCAGCGGCCGGAGGGCCTCGGGCATCTTGGCGGCCAGGCCGAGCCGGTCGTCGAAGAAACTCGGCCCGAATCCCACGGTGATGGTGAGACGGTTGGGGCCGAGGTCGAACGCCTCTCCGGTGTCGGCGGGAGGTGCCATCGGCCGGGACTCCACGGGACCGACCGGTTTGCCCTCGGCGAGCAGGCTGGCCGCCGCAGCCCAGCGCGCCATCATCGTCTCGACCTGCGCGACCGTCGTCGGCTTGAGATCGAACGCGGCGAACACGAGTGAATTCTGTTGGCGTGTGGTGATTCCGGCCTGGTGCTCGCCGTAGAACTCGACGGTCTCGGTGGCCGGATCGCTGCGCTCGTCGCCGGTGGCGGCGTAGGTGATCCCCGCGCCCGCGGCACCACCGACAGCCAGTCCGGCACCGGCGATACCGGCGCCGGTGAGGAACCCTCGTCGGTTCACCCGGCCCCGTTTCTGCGGTGTGGGTTCTGGCGTGGCGGTGGTGCTCATGGGGTGTCGAATTCTCCTGTGATGCGGTGCGAGGACGGTGCCGTCAGCTGGCGGCGGCGATCTTTCCGCCGGCCTGCGACAGCGGGTCCTTGACCGCGATGATGGCCGCGGCCATGTCCCGCTTCTGCTGTTCGGTCACGTCGTTGAACGGCTTGAATCCGCCGGGCCCGTTCGGATCCCGGAAGCTGTCGATCAGCGAGTCGACTCGGTCGAAGGCCTGCTGGATCGTCGTCGTCAACTGCGGATCGATCTCGTTGAGGGCGGGCTTGACGATGGCGAACGCCTGCTGGCTGCCCTCGATGTTGGCCTGCATGTCGACGAAGTCGATATGCGAGTAGGCCTCTTCCTCGCCGGTCAGCTTGCTGGTGGACACCTCGTCGAGGAGGTCACCGGCACCGTTGATGATGTCGGCGGGCTTGACGGTGAACGAGGGCTCGTTGACCAGGCGCTGCAGATCCTTGACGTTCGTCAGGAGGGTGGCCGCCACCGGCTTCATCCCGTCGAGGTTGCCGGCTTCCCACAGTTGCTTCTCGATGACGTGGAAGCCCTGCCAGGTGTCACCGGGCCCCAGGGCGTCCGGGCGGGCGTCGATGGCGACGTCGAGGTTCACCGCGTTGTCGGTTGAGCAGTCCGAAGCGCCGTTGGCACAGAAGGATCCGGCGATCGGCTCGATGCGCTCGTAGTACGGGCGGGCCTTGATGTAGGCGTCCTTGGCGGCGGCGACATCACCGACGTTGACCGCGTCTACGAGGGTTTGGGTCGCGGTGGTCAGACTGTTCACCTGGGTGATGACGTACTGCTTGTACTCGGCCGCGGCCGCGTTGAGCTGGTCGGCGACGCTACCGGTGGCCTTGGTGGCCGTACCGGTGACGGTGAAGGTGGTCTTCTCGTTGGTCGCGCCCGGGCAGTACAGCTCATAGGTGCCACCATCGAGCTTGTGCGAGAACGACGTTGCCGCCATACCCGGCGCGATGTTCTCGCGTTCGGCGAGGATCTTGCCGTCCTGCAACAGCTCGACCTCGCTGACCGCTGCCGCGTTGGTGTTCTTGATCTCGAAGGTGATCGGCCCGGCGTCGACCTTGTCGGGGGTGACCTTGCAGCCGTCGTTGGTCATCTCGACGGTGACGGTCTTCGTCGCACTCGACGAATCGCCGTCGTCGCTGCTGCTGCAGGCGGCCACACCTACGATGGCCACGGCGGTCGCCGACACGGCGACCAGTCTGGAAGCCCTCATCGGGTTCTCTCCTTTTTCTCGGGCGGCGCCACCACGGCGGCCGGGTCCACATCCGGGGTCACGTCGGGTCCCGAGGGCTCCGATGTGGCCGGGTCACCGCCACCGGACACCGGGGCCGGCGGTGTCGATGGGGTTGGTCGGGTCGATGGGGTCGGTCGACGGCGCGACGCCATCGCGAGTAATGCTGCGACCACCACCAGTACCGCGGCGATGACGGCGAGGGTCAGCGGAACCGTCACACCGCGCGAATGATGGCGATTGCGCTGATCATTCGCGGCCCCGAGTGCGGTGAGGTCGGCGGCGGTGGGCTGATGCCCGGTCTCGAACGTGGCGACCTTGCCGAGCACGACCGCAGAACCCTGTTCCGGGGTGGCCGTCGCGGTGATCGCGTAGCGCACATCGGCGGCGAGCGGACGGTCGAAATACGGATCGACCGAGACGGTGACCGTGGCGCTGACGACGTAGACCACCGGTGCCGACTCGCCGAACCGTCGGGTGTCCAGACCCACCGGCAGACGTCCGCCGTTGCCGGTAACGATCTGGGCGACGCTCACCCGCGTCGGAGCGCCCGGTACCAAGGCGGTGATCGGCAGGTTCGGGGTGACGACCTGGTCGAAGGTCGGCGCGGACAGGCTGCCGAAGGTGGTCGTCTCACCCCCGGACAGTCGTTCGAGGGGGGTCGTGACGGCGCCGCTGGACAGCACACCGGTCGCGGAGTCGGCGCCGGCCTTCGACACCGACACCGAGACGTCCGCGGGTACCTGCACCGTCGTGCCGGACAGGATGCCGCTGGTGGTCGGGGCCCCGGTGGCTCGTGTCGCCAGCGTCGACGACGGCAGGGCGGGCGTGGCCGGTGCGGTGAGCAACACCACGAGCGCGGCGATCGCCAGCATCGCGGCGCAGGCGCCCGCGACGATCGCGGCGAGTCGCCGCGGGAATGCGCGCCCGGCCGGCCACAGGACGATCGTGCCGACCACCAGCACGTAGATCAGCCAGCCGAGGATCTCGATGAGGACAGGTTTGGGTTGTAGCCCGAGCACGCCGGTCAGCAGCGAGGACTGCACCGAGCCGGGCCGCACCAGCCAGCTCAGGTCGACGACCTGCTGTTGTCCGACGTCGAGCCATCCGGCCTCGTGGGCGGTGTGCAGGGCCGTCATCACCAGTCCGGCGGCGACGAGCACCAACAACAAGCCGGTGATCTTGAAGAAGCGGGCGAGGTTGATGTGGACCCCACCGCGGTAGATGCCGTATCCCAGTGCCACCGCGATGGCGATACCGAGGATCGCGCCGGCCGCCGAGGGCACCGCGTTGCCGCTGGCATTGAACGCCGCCACGAGGAAGACGGCGGTCTCGAGCCCTTCGCGCAGCACCGCCAGGAACGCCATCAGCACGAAGGCGAACGCCGACCCGTTGGCCATCGCATCGGATGCGGCGGATTCCAAGTCCCCCTTGAGGTCTCGGGAATGCTCACGCATCCAGACGATCATGTAGGTGACCATCGCGACCGCGATGGCGCCGATCACCGTCTCCAACGCTTCCTGCTGCTGTTGGGGCAGATCGCGGGAAAGCACCTCCAACCCGATCGCCACACCGACGCAGATGAGGACCGCCACGATCACGCCGATCCACATCCAGCGCAGGGCGTCGCTGCGCTGCTGGCGGCGCAGGAATGCGGCGATGATGCCGACGATCAGGGCCGCTTCGAGGCCTTCGCGCAGGCCGATGATCAGGGTTGCGAGCATTGTTGCCCCCGCTTCGGGCGATGCGGACGACCCGGCACAAAGCCGGGAATGCCCGATTCCGTGGCCTCTGGGCGGGTGGCGACATCACGGTCGTCGACCGTGAACTGCGAGGGCGCCGTGCCCGCCACCAGCTCCATATGCGGCTTTCTTCTCCAGTGCACACCGGGTTCCGCGCCGTGCGACGCAGTGTTGGTGAGGCTAACCGACGATAGTATGCCCTTTCCTCGGGAACCGGACGCGCTTGGGTGGAGTTGAGAACAATGTCGGGCTCCGACGCGTCGACGAGTGGAGTCCGGCGTCGATGATGTGCAACCCTGTGTCGTTCGTGCGGTCATCGCTGTTCGTGTGGTCATCGAGGGGCCGACGACGAAGGGCAACACGCGTGGTCCACACGCAGGAGAGGTAGTCAGGGTGCTAGCGGGTAGGGGCGTGCGTCGGTATCGCGCGCTGATCGTTGTCGCGATCGCTGCGGTCGTCGGATCGATGACCCTGACGAGTTGTCTCGACATCGGTTCACTGAACCGACCCGACATTCCCGAGGGCATTCCGCCCGCGCCCGGCGCTCAGCAGCCCTACATCGACATCGACCAGCCGGGCCGGACCGCCGACGCCATGGCCGGCTGGGCTCGCCCCATCGCCGAGGGCACCGGCATTCCGTTGATCTCTCTCGAGGCGTACGGCAACGCCGCCGAGATCCAACGCCAACAGCATCCCGAGTGCGGGCTCGCGTGGACGACCCTCGCCGGCATCGCCGGTGTGGAAAGCAAACACGGCACCTACCGGGGAGCGCATGTCGCCGCCAATGGTGATGTGTCGCCACCGATTCGGGGAGTGCCGCTCGACGGCACCCGCGGCAACATGGAGATCCCCGACACCGACCACGGCCGGCTCGACGGTGACCCCACCCACGACCGTGCGATGGGGCCCTTCCAATTCATCCCGCAGACCTGGGAGCGTTATGGCGTCGACGCCAACGGTGACGGCAAGGCCGACCCGGACAACATCGACGATGCGGCGCTCTCGGCGGCCCGCTACCTGTGCGTCTCCTCCGGCGGGGACCTGACCACCGCGGCCGGCTGGGAGAAGGCGGTCAAGGTCTACAACAACTCGATGGCCTACGTCATCGACGTCCGCAATCACGCCAACGCCTACTCGGTCAACGTCCGCTACTGACGCCGGGGTCAGTTCCGCCCGGGTGACTCTCGCGGAAGATTCCATTCCCATGCCCTAGGCTTTGTCGCGTACCCGTCGGCGCTCAAGAAGACGCCGACCCGTCCATCGAAAGGGGCGCAGCGTGGCAATCATCGAACAGGTGGGCGCTCGTGAAATTCTCGACTCGCGCGGTAATCCCACTGTCGAGGTCGAGGTGCTGCTCGACGACGGCACCTTCACCCGGGCCGCGGTTCCGTCGGGTGCATCGACCGGCGAACACGAGGCGGTGGAGCTGCGCGACGGTGGCGATCGCTACAACGGCAAGGGCGTCACCAAGGCCGTCGAGAGCGTTCTCGGTGAGTTGGCCCCCGCGGTCATCGGTATCGACGCCGAGGAACAGCGCCTCGTCGACCAGGCGCTCCTCGACTGCGACGGCACTCCGGACAAGGGCCGGCTCGGGGCCAACGCCATCCTCGGTGTCTCGCTCGCGGTGGCCAAGGGCGCTGCCGAATCGGCCGGGCTGCCGCTGTTCCGCTACGTCGGCGGTCCCAACGCGCACATCCTGCCCGTGCCGATGATGAACATCATCAACGGCGGTGAGCACGCCGACAACGGCATCGATTTCCAGGAATTCATGATCGCGCCGGTCGGTGCCCCGACCTTCAAGGAGGCGCTGCGCTGCGGCGCCGAGGTGTACCACGCGCTCAAGTCGGTCCTGCACAAGCAGGGTTTGAACACCGCGCTCGGCGACGAGGGTGGTTTCGCTCCCGATCTGCCCAACACCGAGGCCGCGATCGCGGTCATCGGCGAGGCCGTCGAGAAGGCCGGCTACGGTTTCGGCCGTGATGTGGTGATTGCGCTCGACGCCGCGTCGACCGAGTTCTTCTCGGACGGTGTGTACAAGCTCGAGGGCAAGGACTTCTCGTCCGACGAGATGGTGCCGTTCTACGAGAAGCTCATCACCGACTTCCCGATCGTCTCCATCGAGGACGGTCTGGCCGAGGACGACTGGGACGGTTGGGCCAAGCTCACCGAGGCCATCGGTGACCGCGTGCAGCTCGTCGGCGACGATCTGTTCGTCACCAACCCCGAGCGGCTCGAAGAGGGCATCTCCAAGGGCATCGCCAACGCACTGTTGGTCAAGGTGAACCAGATCGGCAGCCTCACCGAAACCCTCGATGCCGTCACGCTGGCGCACAACAACAGCTACAAGACGATGATGAGCCACCGGTCCGGTGAGACCGAGGACACCACCATCGCCGATCTCGCCGTCGCCTGCGGCTGCGGCCAGATCAAGACCGGTGCACCGGCCCGTAGCGAGCGTGTCGCCAAGTACAACCAGCTGCTGCGTATCGAAGAGGGCCTCGGCGACGCGGCACGCTACGCCGGAGACCTTGCCTTCCCACGGTTCTCGTTCGGTTCGTGATTAGCTAGGGCCCATGGCCGATGCCGATGGGCGTTTCAACTCCGAGCGCGACGGGCGTCGGCGGGGGGG
>NZ_MVPX01000515.1:0-16563 GCF_002043085.1 Gordonia sp. i37
TGATCGAGACCGGGGAACAGGAGATCCATCGCGACGACGTCGACCTGGTCGACGAGATCGGCGCCGACGCAAGTCCCGTCGACGCAACCTCCGACGACGCGCCCCGACGGGCGTCGTCGCGGGGGAGTCGTACGCCGCGTCGTCGCCCCACCATCGCCGATTCCGTCACGGCGCGCGTGCGCGGTCTCGACGCCAAACGTGCGGTGATCATGGCGCTGGTGATCGGTGTCGTCGCCATCGCCCTGGCGCCGTCGCTGCGCAACTACTACCAGGGCCGCTCGGAGTACAACCAGGTCGTCGCCTCCAACGAGCAGCTGCGCAACCAGGAGACCTACTACCAGAAGAAGGTCAACGAGCAGGGCGACCCGGCATACAAGGAGGCTCAGGCGCGCGAGCGGTTGGGCATGGTGCGCCCGGGTGAGACCGGACTGGTGATGATGTATCCGGGTGACGCCGACAAGCAGGCCGCCGAACAGGCCGCGCAGAAGCATGCGGCCAACCCCTGGTACAGCAACCTGTGGGAAACGGTGGCCACGCCACCCGACGGCCGGTGACCGGCGTTTTCTCTCCGTCGCCCCGCGGCGGCTACTGTGACCACTCGTGAGCATCTCCTCCGACGATCTGGCGGTTGTCACCGCCCAACTCGGCCGCGAGCCACGCGGGGTGATCGAGGTCAGTTACCGCACCCCCGACGGTATTCCGGCCGTCATCAAGACCCGGCCACGGTTACCCGACGGCACACCGTTCCCCACGCTGTACTACCTGACCGATCCACGCTTGACGTCGGAGGCGAGTCGACAGGAATCGGCCGGTGTCATGAAAGACATGACCGCGCGGCTGGCGACCGACGAACAGCTGGCTGCCGCCTATCGCGCCGCACACGAGTCCTATCTGGCCGAGCGCGATGAGATCGAGTCTCTCGGAACGGATTTCACCGGCGGCGGGATGCCCGACCGGGTCAAGTGTCTGCATGTGCTGATCGCGCATTCGTTGGCCAAGGGGCCGGGGGTGAATCCGCTCGGTGACGAGTCGGTGGCTCTGGCCGCGCAGGCCGGATTGCGTGGAACCGCCATTCCGGCCGACTGGCCGTCGGCGCCCATCGACGAGAACGGAGATGTCGGATGAGTGTGGTCGCCGCGGTCGACTGCGGTACGAACTCGATTCGCCTGCTGGTCGCGAAGCCCGGTGACACGACACCGCTGACCGACATCCACCGGGAGATGCGGGTGGTTCGTCTCGGTCAGGGCGTGGATGCGACGGGGCAGTTCGCCGACGAGGCTATCGAGCGCACCCGCGTGGCCCTCGCCGACTACGTCGAGGTGATGGTCGGGGCCGGCGTGGAGAAGGTGCGGATGGTCGCGACGTCGGCCACCCGCGACGCCGCCAACCGGGACCGGTTCTTCGCGATGACCGCGGAGTTGCTCGGGTCCGTGGTGCCCGGGGCGGTTGCCGAGGTCATCACCGGCGACGAGGAAGCGCAACTGTCATTCCGCGGGGCCGTGGGAGAACTGCCCGCCGATCAGGGGCCGTTCGTGGTGACCGACCTCGGTGGCGGCTCGACGGAGGTTGTCGTCGGGGATGCCGACGGTGTCACCGCGGGCTTCTCCGCCGACGTCGGCTGCGTGCGCGTCACCGAACGCGCACTGCCCTCCGACCCGCCCACCGCCGAGGAGGTCGCCGCCGCGCAGGGGTTCATCGCGGAGCGACTCGCCGAGGCGTTCGCTGTCGTCGACGTCTCTTCCGCGCGCACCTGGGTTGGGGTGGCGGGAACCCTGACAACGCTGTCGGCACTGCATCTCGGTCTCGCCGAATACGATTCCGACGCCATTCACCTGTCCCGGGTGGGGCGTGACGATCTCGACGCAGTGTGCCGACGACTGGTCGGCATGACGCGTGCCGAGCGAGCCGCGCTCGGCCCCATGCACCCGGGTCGCGTCGATGTCATCGGCGGCGGATCACTGGTGACGATGGAATTGGCCCGGCAGTTGGCGCAGCGCGCCGGGATCACCGAACTCGTCGTCAGCGAGCACGACATCCTCGACGGCATCGCGCTGGGTTTGCTCGACCAGTAGCCCGGCGCCTCGCCGACAGCGCCCGGGATTCTGCCGACGGCGCTCGTCATTTCGCCGACAGCGCCCGGGATTCTGCCGACGGCGCTCGTCAGTTCGCCGACGGCGCCCGCTATGTCGCCGACGGCGCTCGCTATGTCGTCGACGGCGCCTGGGTCAGATCAGCGGGAGGGGTTCGCCAGATCCGGGTTGCGCAAAGAGATGTTGTTGCAGGCCTCGCAGACGGTGTCTGGGATGATCCCGTTGCTTTGCAAGAAGCCGAAGACCACGCAGCCCAGGCAGAAGCCCAGTGCGAATTCCAGTGTGGCAGCGACGATCAGGACGCCGACGACGATCTGGGCCGCGAGTCCGTAGCCGAGCAGGCTCAGCACGAGCGCGGTGGTGCTGAAGGCCAGTCCGATGCCCTGGGCGAACCGCTTCGGGGGTCCGGGGACGAGCTTGGTCTTGCGCCAGATCTTAGGGGCGATGACCCGCACCGAGAGTTGGCCGAACGGCGACAGCTTGGGCCCGGATGCGACGCGCAGCGCGAATCCGATCGCCAGCACCGCGTAGAGCGCCCAGTGATTGACGACGACTGCCACGATTGCGAGAGCCACCACCAGACCCGCGGTGGATCGCGCCGCGTAATCATTCACCGGGTTGGGGAAGGTGAACACCGAACGCACCGACACAAGATCCTCCTCTGACGTCCTCAACAGGACGAAGCTACGCGACGGACCGTCCGGGGTCACGGGTTGGGCTCACAGCGAATGAAACCGAGGCGTGCGGGCGCTTTTGGCGTACTGGAGGGCGCTGTGGGCGAGCTGACGGGCGCTGTCGGCGTACTGGAGGCGCTGTCGGCGATATGACGGGCGCTGTCGGTCACTCCTCGACGGGTGCGACCGGAGCCTCCATGGTGCCCTCGAGAGTCGCGCCATCGATGTCGTCGGCGTGACGGTCATCGGCACCGGAGTCCGGATCTGACTTGTCGAGATCCTGCGGCACCACCGGTGCCTCGAACGACCCTTCGAGGTTGAGCGGCCCTCGGTCCGACGTTGCCGACTCCTCGATCGCGGGAGCGTCGACGGAGTCCTCGGCATCGAGAGCGCCCTCGTCGTGATCGTCGGCGATTTCGGCGTCGATGACGTGGTGCGCCTCGTCCGCCTTGGCGCGTTGCGCCGCCTCCCGCATCTCGAAGCCGTCGGTGACGATCTCACCGATCTCCCGGGCCACACCGGCCACGGCGCTGGTGATGATGGTGGCGATCTGGCCGACATGGGTGGCGGTGGACTCCACCAGTTCCTGGATCAGATCCTTGTTGCGTTCGATGCGATCGACCACGGTGGATTCTCCTCGCTGGGTCGTGCGGGATGGTGACGCGCGCGGACTGCAAAGCCGAACGGGCGGCATCGACGGTGTGATTCCGACGATAGCGCCCGTCTCGAGGCGACGCGATGGCTTGCTCAGGCGACCTCGGCCGGCTTCTGTCGGTCGATGATGACCGTCAGATCGTCGTCATCGCGGGTCATGAAGTTCGGCAGCGACAGCTTGGCGATCTTCTTCCATGTCGACCCGAGCTGATGGCTCAGCGACCCGGTGTTGTACGGCAAACCGTAGCGCTCGCACACCTCGCGTACTTCGGCCGACATCGCCGGATACCGGCTGGCCGGGATGTCGGGGAAGAGGTGATGCTCGATCTGATGCGACAGGTTGCCACTCATGATGTGGAACAGCTGGCTGCCGGTGATGTTGGCCGAGCCCAGCATCTGCCGCAGATACCACTGACCACGTGTCTCGTCGGCGCATTCCTCGGCGGTGAAAGTCTGTGCACCGGTGGGGAAGTGGCCGCAGAAGATGATGGAGTACGCCCACACGTTGCGCACCAGGTTGGCGGTCGCGTTGCCGAGCAGGGTCGGCACGAACATCGGGCCACTGAGTGCGGGGAAGACGACGTAGTCCTTGAGAACCTGTCGACTTGCCTTGCGCCACATGCCCTTCACGAGGCCTTTGATGTCGCTCCACTTGCGCTTGCCGGCGACGATGTTCTCCGCCTCGAGATCGTGGAGCATCACGCCCCACTCGAACAGCAGCATCAGCGCGGTGGCGTAGCCGAGGTTGCCGAGATAGTAGGGGTTCCACTTCTGATCACGTGCCATCCGCAGGATGCCGTAACCGATGTCGCGATCCTCGCCGAGGATGTTGGTGAAGGTGTGGTGCAGATAGTTGTGGCTGTGCTTCCACTGATCGGCTGGACACACGTTGTCCCACTCGAATTCGCGGGAGTTGTAGGTGTCCTCACGCATCCAGTCGTACTGGCCGTGCATGACGTTGTGGCCGATCTCCATGTTGTCGAGGATCTTCGAGACCGACAGGGCGCCGACACCGGCGACCCACGCGGGCGGGAAGAACCCGAGGAACAACAGTGCGCGCCCGGCGAATTCGAGTCCACGCTGCGTACGGATGATCGAGTACAGGTACTCGCGATCCTTGGTACCGAGATCGGCGACCACGCGGGCCTTGATCTCGTCGAGCTCGCGGCCGAGTTGTTCGACCTGTGCGTAGGAGAGCCGCACGGTGTTGGGGTCTGCAGCCTTGCGCAGCGCGGGCAGCGCGGGCAGCGCGGGCAGCGCGGCGGTCTCGGTCTCGGGTGTCTCGGTTTCGGGGGGAAGGATGTTGGTTGCCATGGGTGTCATACCTCGATTTCGACGTCGCCGACGGGTGCGTTGATGCACAGCTGGATCTGGGTGTCGGATTCGGTATCGGTCTCGCCGGTCAGCACGTTGCGGGTGCAGCCCGACTTCTTGATTGCGGTGCAGGAAAAGCAGATCCCCATCCGGCAGCCGGATTCGGGGCTCAGCCCCGCCGACTCGGCCTGGTCGAGGATCGTGCGACCGTCGTTGGTCGCCGAGGTGCCCGAGGCGGTGAAGCTCAGTTCACCGTGGACGGGCTCATTGGGATCGATGGCCGCCGGCACGGCGAGGGTGAAGGCCTCGCTGTGCACACGGGCGTGCGGATGGGCGGTCTCGTAGTGGTCGAAGACCGCGTCCATCAGGGTCGCCGGCCCACAGACGAAGACGTCCGCATCGTCGTGGTCGGCGATGCCCTCGAGGTGCTCGCCGGTGAAATGTCCGATGACGCCCTCGTCCATCCCGGCGTCGTCGGTACCGCGGGTGTAGTGCAGTCGCAGGTCCAGGTGAGGATGGACCGAGGCCAATGCGGTCAGCTCGGCGCGGTAGGCGAGGTCCGACGGTGTCCGGGCGTAGTGGACAAAGGTGATCGGCTCGTCATAGCCATTCGCAACGAGCGTACGCAGCATTGAGAGTGCAGGTGTAATGCCGCTACCGCCGCTGATGAACACCGGCGCACGTACCCCCTCGGCGGGTAGGACGAAGTCGCCCGCAGCCTGCGAGAGGCCGTAGACGTCGCCGACCGCGGCGGTCTTGCGCAGATACCGCGAGACCAGGCCGTCGTCGTGTGCGGTGATGGTCAGCTCGACGGCGCCCTCGGGTCCCGCGGCAGCGTTGGCGGGAGAGAAGCAACGGGTCTGGCGCACGCCATCGACAACAACGCTGAGCTGGATGAATTGACCTGCTTCGTGTCCCTGCCACTGGCGCGTCGGCGCCAGGGTGAGCCGGACCGTTCGGGCGGTCGGACGCTCGACGCGGATCAGTCGGGCGCGTAGGTCACGCCAGGTCAGCATCGGGTCGACCAGTTCGAGATAGCGGTCGACCGGATGAGGGGACATGGTCGCCTCGATGATCGAGGAGAACATTTCGGGAAGGCGGATGCTCATGGGGCTGGCTCCGTTCGTCTCACTCCGGTGAGTGAACATCTGTACTCCGAACAGTGTGGCACGTTTCCGGCCCGATCCGTCAAGGGGTCGGCGCGGTTCGTGATCGCGTCACAGCCCGCGACCCGATGTGATCGACGACACAGTGGTCGCAGAAGCGGCCGAGGCGATGATGAGGGTGAGGTCAGGTTCAGGTATCGGTGTAGCGTCGGACACACCCGGAGGAAGGAACACACCCGGAGGAAGGAACACTGACGTGAGCCAGGCGCCGACAACGCTGTTCGTGGCCAACCGTGGCGAGATCGCGCTGCGGATCCTCCGAACGGCATCGGAGCTCGGCCTCCGCACGGTCGCCGTGTACTCCGTCGACGACGCGGACGCTCCGCATGTCAGAGCGGCCACCACGGCCGTCGCGCTTCCCGGTACCGGTCCCGCCGCCTATCTCGATGCCGCGGAACTGGTGTCGGCCGCGTCCTCGGCCGGTGCGACGATGGTTCACCCCGGTTACGGATTCCTCAGTGAGGATGCCGATTTCGCCGATGCGTGCCGTACCGCCGGGCTCCGATTCGTCGGCCCGGATTCGCACGTACTGCGCACGTTCGGAGACAAGGCCGCCGCCCGGAACGCGGCGGTATCGGCGTCGATTCCGGTGCTCGATGCGACCGCCTCCGGAATCGACGAACACCAAGCTGACGAGTTCCTGCGGGCCCATCCCGCCGGGATCATGCTCAAAGCCGTCGCCGGTGGAGGGGGACGGGGCATGCGTCCGGTCACCATCCCGGCCGATCTCCCCGCTGCGTTTCGCGCGTGCACCGCCGAAGCTCGGATGGGCTTCGGCAACGCCGCGTTGTTCGCCGAGGAACTGCTCACGGGTGCGCGCCACATCGAGGTCCAGGTCGTTGCCGCTCCCGCCGCGGACGGCACGGTGCGGGCACTCGCGCTCGGCGACCGGGACTGCAGCGTGCAGCGCAGACGGCAGAAACTGGTCGAGATCGCACCGGCACCGGACCTCGACGACGAGATCCGGCACGGCATCCACCGCGCCGCGGTCGTGCTGTGCGCCGCCCAGGACTTCCGTGGCCTGGCGACCGTCGAATTCCTGCTCGCCGCCGAGAGATTCGTCTTTCTCGAGGTCAATCCCCGCATCCAGGTCGAACACACGGTGACCGAAGAGGTGACCGACGTCGATCTGGTGGCCACCGCGCTTCACATCGCCGCCGGCGCCACCTACGAGGAACTCGATCTGCCTGCCGGTATTCTCGCCACGGCCGACGGTGTGAGCGGCACTGTGGCACAGGCGCGCGGCGTGGCGGTCCAGGCGCGGGTCAACGCCGAGCGGATCGGCGCCGACGGCACCACGACCCCTGATTCCGGCGTGCTGAAGGTCTTTTCGGCGCCGACCGGCCCCGGAATCCGCGTCGACACGCACGGCCGGCCGGGTCTGACGCTGAGTCCGCGGTTCGATTCCTTGCTGGCCAAGGTGATCGCCCACACCCGCTCCGACGACGTCGCCGTCACCGCCCGCAAACTCGACACGGCATTACGCGACTTCACGATCGGTGGCGTCGAGACCACCATCGATCTGCTCCGGGCCGTACTGGCGGCCAAGGAATTCGGGACCGCCGCACTGACCACGGACTTCGTCGAACAGAATATGGCCGAATTGAGCTCGGCCGCAGACCGGTTCGCCGGCGAGCGTGCGAAAGCGGCGCCCGCGGGCGACATCCCCGCCCGCACCGACATCAGCATCGGCACCGACGAGCGGGTGATCACCGCCCCGATGGCGGGCGTCGTCGTCTCCACTCCCGCCACCGATGCCACGGCGGCCGGCGGCGAGGCGCTGGTGATCCTCGAGGCGATGAAGATGGAGCACGTCGTCACCGACCCACACCCTGTCGAGATTCGACGCAGTCTCATCGACCAGGGCCAATCCGTCAGCGCCGGAACGCCTTTGCTGGTGGTCACCGACGCCGACCACGACGACGCCGACGTGAACGCGACCGCCGCGGACCCCGACCACATCCGTCCCGACCTGGCCGAGGTGATCGCTCGCCACGCCGTCACGCTCGACGAGGGGCGTCCCGATGCCGTTGCCAAGCGACACCGGCGCTCGCGCCGCACCGCCCGGGAGAACATCGCCGACCTCATCGATCCCGACAGCTTCACCGAGTACGGGGCGCTGGCCCTCGCGGCCCAACGCACCCGCCGCAGCGAAGCGGACCTCATCGCCAACACCCCCGCAGACGGCCTCGTCGGCGGGGTCGCGACGATCGGCGCCGACCGCTTCGGCGCTGCCGCCGCGGAGGCCGTGGTGATCTCCTACGACTACACCGTCCTCGCGGGCACGCAGGGCATGCGCAACCATGTGAAGACCGACCGGCTGCTGGAGGTGGCCCGGCGCAAGCGGATTCCGCTCGTACTCTTCGCCGAGGGCGGCGGTGGGCGGCCCGGCGACACCGACGCCCTCGGCGCCGCTGGGCTCGAACTCGACACCTTCCGGTCGATGGCGGGCCTGCGCGGGGCGGTGCCGACGGTGGCCGTCGTCTCCGGCCGCTGCTTCGCCGGCAACGCCGCACTCGCCGGCGCCTGCGACGTCCTCATTGCCACTCCCGACGCCAACATCGGCATGGGAGGACCGGCGATGATCGAAGGCGGTGGTCTCGGGGTATTCGCTCCCGAAGAGATCGGACCGGTCGACGTGCAGACCCGCAACGGCGTCATCGACGTGCTCGCGCGCGACGAAGCCGACGCCGTGGCCACCGCGCGGCACTACCTGTCCTACTTCCAGGGCAACCTCGACCGATGGGAGGCACCCGATCCACGATCGGCGCGACACGTCGTCCCGGAGAACCGCTTGCGCGCCTACGACATCCGGGCCGCCATCGAATCGATCGCCGACGTCGGGTCGGTGCTGGAGCTGCGACCCGTTTACGGCCGCGGCATCGTCACCGCGTTGATCCGGGTCGAGGGTGTGGCCTACGGCCTGTTGGCCAATTCCAGTCGACACCTCGGCGGAGCGATCGACGCCGAGGCCGCCGACAAGGCTGCCGAATTCCTGACGCTGTGCCAAGCACACGAACTGCCCCTCGTGACGCTGTGTGACACACCGGGTTTCATGGTCGGTCCGGAATGCGAAGAGCAGGCGACGGTACGTCGATTCGGCAACCTCTTCGCCGCCGGTGCGCGATTGACCGTACCGTTCGGCACCGTGATCCTGCGCAAGGGTTACGGGCTCGGCGCGATGGCCATGGCCGGTGGGTCGTTTCACGCACCGGAATTCACCATCGCGTGGCCGACCGGGGAGATCGGCGGAATGGGTCTCGAAGGTGCGGTGCGCCTGGGCTTTCGCAAAGAACTCGACGCCGTCTCCGACCCCGCCGAACGGGAGACCCTGTTCGCTGATCTCCTCGCGAAGGCCTACGAGCACGGGAAGGCGTTGCACTCGGCCACCACGTTCGAACTCGACGACGTGATCGACCCGTCGACCACCCGGGACTGGATTCGCCAGCTCGGGCGATCACGTTGAGTTCAGATGACGGGGAGACCCAAGTTACTCGCGAAAGGCGAAACGAATGACAATGCTCCCGGATCTGCACGGCCGCACGGCCCTGGTCACCGGCGCCTCGCGGGGGATCGGTTCGGCTGCGGCCGCGGCACTGGCCGCGGCGGGCGCCAACGTGGTGGTCACCTCACGTAAACCCGACGCGGCGCGGGCCGCTGCGGAGGCGATCGGCCCCAACGTCCTCGGCATCGCCGCCCACGCGGCGGAGGAGGATCAGGCCCGCGCCTGCATCGACACCACCCTCGAACACTTCGGATCGCTCGACATCCTCGTCAACAACGCCGGCACGAATCCCGCATATGGACCACTCATCGCCCAGGATCACGGGCGATTCGCCAAGACGATGGACGTGAACCTGTGGGGCCCGATCCTGTGGACCGGACTCGCCGTACGGGCGTGGATGGGTGCGCACGGCGGATCGGTGATCAACACCGCATCCATCGGCGGTCTCGGTCACGAACCGGGCATCGGCATGTACAACGCCTCCAAGGCGGCACTGATCTACGTGACAGGGCAACTGGCGCTGGAACTCTCACCGAGTGTGCGGGTCAACGCCGTGGCCCCCGGGATCGTGCGGACGCGCCTGGCCGAGGCGCTGTGGAAGGAACACGAGGCGCAGGTCTCCGAGGCCACCGCACTCGGGCGGATCGGTGAACCCACCGATGTCGCCTCGGCCATCGTGTTCCTCGCCTCCGACGCCGCTTCCTGGATGACCGGCGAGATCATGACCATTGACGGCGGGCAACACCTCGGCGACGCGGCGCCTTATCGCGCTTTCGGCGGCGCACTCCGCTGAACAGATTCAGCCATCCCGACACCCACCGAGAGGACTCCCGTGGACACCGACGTCGACGACGTGGCCGTAGATCTGCGCGCCCGTGTGAGCAGGCTGCTGACCGAGCACGATCCGGCCACCACGCCCGAACGAGACTTCCTGGCCGCACGATTCGATTCCGGGCTGGCATGGGTGCACTTCCGCCCCGGTGACGGTGGACTGGGGATCGCGCAGAGCCACCAGGCCCTGGTCGATGAGTTGCTGACCGCAGGCGGTGCACCCGGACCGGCCAAGTCGCGCAACGGCATCGGTCTCGGCATGGCGGCGCCGACCATCGCGGCGCTGGGGACCGAGGAGCAGCGGCGCCGACTGCTGCGACCGCTGTACCTCGGTGAGCACATCTACTGCCAGTTGTTCAGCGAGCCCGGTGCCGGATCGGATCGGATCCGGCGACGGCGGCGGCGGTGGCCACGCGGTACAGGCAGCGCTGCTCACCGGTGCGGCGCTCCTGGCCTCGGAACAACTCGGCGTCGCCCAGTGGTGTCTGCAGACGACTCTCACGTACGTGAAGGAGCGCAGGCAGTTCGGGCGGCAGATCGGGTCGTACCAGGCCATCAAGCACCGGCTCGCCGATCTGTGGCTCGAGGTGTCCTCGGCGGGTGCGGCCGCCCGCTACGCCGCCGACACCGCAGCACGAGGCGACGCCGATGCCGAGATCGCCGCACACCTCGCCGCGTCGTACTGCGGCGACGTCGCCGTCCGGGCCGCCGAGGAATGCATCCAACTCCACGGTGGCATCGGCATGACCTGGGAGTATCCCGCGCACCTGTACCTCAAGCGCGCCAAGGCCGACCAGCTGGCGCTCGGCAACGGCTATCACCACCGTGCCCGGCTGGCCGAACTCGTCGGCCTGGCCCCGTCCTCTTCTGGCGGTAACCGCAGGTGAGAGCGCTTCTCGCGGGTTCGGCGCGCCGTGGACCCGGCACCGGGGATACACCGCGATGTCCTAGACTCGCTTAGGTGACCCGGACCCGCCGCCCCACTTCGCGTGCCCCGCGGCCTGCGGAACCGGAGAGCCGGGCCGATCGCAAGAACCGCACCCGGCAGGCGCTGCTCGAGACCACGCTGGACCTGGTGAGCGAACGCAGCTTCGCCAGCATCAGTCTGCGGGAGGTCGCCCGAGGCGCGGGTATCGTCCCGACGGCGTTCTACCGACACTTCGCGTCGATGGAAGATCTCGGCGTCACCCTCGTCGAGGACTCGATGCGGATCCTGCGCCGCACACTGCGCGAGGGTCGGCGCGATCTCGCTGCTCGTCAGGCGCTGCCGACCGCACAGAATTCGTTGGCGATCCTGCTGCGCCATGTACACGAGCACGAGACCGACTACCGCTTCCTGATCCGCGAACAGCACGGCGGGGTCGCCGAGATCCGTCGCGCGATCGACACCGAACTGCGGTTGTTCTCCAAGGAACTCGCCATCGATCTGTCGCGCATCCCCGATCTCTCGCAGTGGCAACCGCAAGACCTCGAACTGGCCGCCGAACTCATCGTCACCATCATGCTGACCGCGGTGGCCGACCTGCTCGACGGTGAGCACCGCGGGCGCGACGCCGAGGCCGACATCGTGCAGCGCACCGAACGGCAGTTGGTGATGGTGTTCCTCGGCATGGGGCAGTGGAAGAGCGGGTAGGGAAAGTACGGGTAGGCGCCCGATCCGGAAGGACTCCACGTGCGGCGAGGGTTTTCGCGCACGCCGATTTCAAGGGTGGGCCGCGCCGGCTTCTCGGGTGAAGATGGCCGACGTTGTCGCGCACCGCGTCGTCGGTGCGTCGCGTTCACATGACGAGCAGGAGACCCGTGTCCACCGAGAAGATCGCCGACGAGATCAAGTTCGCCTACTGGGTGCCCAATGTGTCCGGTGGGCTGGTGACCAGTGACATCGAGCAGCGGACCAGCTGGGACTACGAGTACAACGTCAAACTCGCGCAGACCGCCGAGAACAACGGCTTCGAGTATGCGCTGTCCCAGGTCCGTTACGAGGCGTCCTACGGTGCGGAATTCCAGCATGAGTCCACCAGTTTCAGTCTCGCGCTGCTGCTGGCCACCCAGCGGCTCAAGCTGATCGCCGCCATCCACCCGGGCCTGTGGCATCCGGCCGTGCTCGCGAAGTTCGGTGCGACCGCCGACATCCTGTCGAACGGACGCTTTGCGATAAACGTGGTCAGCGGATGGTTCAAGGACGAGTTCACCCACCTCGGCGAGCCGTGGCTCGAGCACGACGAACGGTACCGCCGCAGCGCGGAATTCCTCGAGGTGATCCGCAAGATCTGGACCGAGGACAACGTCGACTTCCGTGGCGACTTCTATCGCATCCACGACTTCACCCTCAAGCCCAAGCCGCTCAACACCCCCGAGCGTCCCAATCCCGAACTGTTCCAAGGCGGTAACTCGACCGCTGCCCGCAACAACGGTGGCCGCTTCTCCGACTGGTACTTCTCCAACGGCAAGGACTTCGACGGCGTCACCGAGCAACTCGACGATCTGCGTGCCGTCGCACAGGCCCATGAGCGTGAGGTGCGCTTCGGGCTGAACGGCTTCATCATCGCCCGCGACACCGAAGCTGAGGCCCGCGACACCCTGCGCGAGATCGTCGAGAAGGCGAATCGTCCTGCGGTGGAGGGCTTCCGGTCGGCGGTGCAGCAGGCGGGCAACTCCACCGGCAACAAGACCGGTATGTGGGCCGATTCCTCCTTCGAGGATCTCGTGCAGTACAACGACGGTTTCCGTACCCAGCTGATCGGCACGCCCGAGCAGGTCGCCGAGCGAATCGTGGCCTACAAGCGTCTCGGCGTCGACCTCATCCTCGGTGGATTCCTGCACTTCCAGGAAGAGATCGAGTATTTTGGCGAGCGTGTCCTCCCCCTCGTCCGAGAGCTCGAAGCCGCGCAGCGCAGCACCGTCGGCTGAGATGAGCCTCACCACTTCCGCGGTGCAGGCCGATCGTGGTGCCGCGCGGCTGGATTCGGCCGCGCGGGCCCGGGCCGCCGCGCACGCCCTCGCCGATCGGTTCGCCTCCGGCGCCGCCGAACGCGACGCGCAGCGACGACTGCCCCACGAGGAGATCGACGAGTTGTCGGCGAGCGGGCTGCTCGCCATCACCGTGCCGGCCCGATTCGGTGGGCCCGACCTGGCACCGAGCGTGGTCGCCGATGTGACCCGCATCCTCGCCGCCGCGGATCCCAACATCGCGCAGATTCCGCACAGTCACTTCGTCTATCTGAACCTGCTGCGGCTCGCAGCGTCGGAAGAGTTGGCACGCAAGCACTTCGACGCCGTGCTGCGCGGCGGCCGGGTGGCCAACGCGCAATCCGAGCGCGGCGGTAAGACGATCGCCGACATCTCCACCACGCTCGTCGCCGACGGTCCCGGCCGGTTCCGTCTCGACGGCGAGAAGTTCTATGCCACCGGCTCGTTGTTCGCCGACACGCTGGCCGTGCTGGCCCGGCATGACGCCGACGAACACCTCGACGGTGGTGAGTACGTGGCGTTCATCCCCGCCGACGCGCCCGGGGTGGAGCTCGTCGACGACTGGGATGCCTTGGGGCAGAAGACCACCGGCTCGGGGACGGTGCGGCTGCGGGGTGTCGCCGTCGATGCCGCAGACCTCGTCGCCCGCGCGCCCGCGGTTTCCCGGCCCACCGGATACGGTGCGTTCGCCCAGTTGCTGCATGTCGCGATCGACGTCGGCATCGCACGCGGCGCCCTCGACACCGCCGTCGAGTTCGTGCGCACCAGTGCCCGACCGTGGTTCGAGGCCGGTGTCGAGCGGGCCGTCGACGATCCGCTGTTGGTGCAACGATTCGGTGAGCTCGGCGTCGACCTCATCACCGCCGAGGCGACCCTCGACGCCGCCGGACGTGCGGTCGACCGGGCCACCGGGTACACCCCGTACGAGACCGCCACCGCCGACGGCGCCGACCACGACGCACATGTGGGCGCAGTCGCCGACGCGTCGATTGCGGTGGCCGCGGCCAAGGTCGTTGCCGACCGCGTCTCCACCGGCATCGCGTCGACGCTCTTCGAGGTGGGCGGCACCCGCAGTGCTGCCGGCGGCACGGGCTTGGATCGCTTCTGGCGCAACGCCCGAACACACACCCTGCACGATCCGGTGCGCTGGAAACTGCAGCACATCGGACGCAAGGTCCTGCGTGACGAGAACCCGCCCGTACACGGTGTCATCTGAGCGAATGAATCGCCGCTGAGACGATCGCGAGGTCGTTCACCCGGACCGCCGACGACGGTCGATTTGTCGGTGTGCACCGTTATGCTCACAGCATGTCAACGAGTCGCGTCAACACCCAGTTCGGGCCGTATCGCCTGGACGAGTTGCTGGGTCGGGGCGGGATGGGTGAGGTCTACCGCGCCTACGACACCACCAAGGACCGCGAGGTAGCGCTCAAACTGCTCAATCCCGGCCTCGCCGACGACGCCGTCTATCAGCAACGGTTCCGGCGCGAATCCCACGCGGCCGCGCGGCTCGGCGAACCCCACGTCATCCCGATCCACGACTGGGGAGAGATCGACGGTGTGTTGTTCATCGACATGCGACTCGTCGCGGGTGAGGATCTGCGCGCGCTGTTGCGGCGTGAGCATGCGCTCGCCCCGGCACGGGCGGTCACCATCATCGAGCAGGTGGCCTCGGCACTCGACGCCGCCCACGCCGACGGTCTGGTGCATCGCGACATCAAACCCGAGAACATCCTGATCGCGCAGAACGACTTCGCCTATCTCGTGGACTTCGGTATCGCCCACGGTTCCGACGACACCCACCTCACGCAGGCCGGCACCGCCATCGGGTCGATCGCGTACATGGCGCCGGAATTGTTCGACGCCGTCCCGGTGAGCATTGCCAGCGACATCTACGCACTCACCTGCGTCCTGTTCGAAAGCCTCACCGGGCGTGTGCCGCATCCCGCCGACACGATCAGCTCGGCGATCAAGGCCGCGATCATGTCCCCGCCTCCCGCACCGAGCAGTATCAACGCCGAGGTGCCCCGGGCGATGGACGCGGTCATCAGCCGCGGCCTCGATCCCGAGCCGACGCGACGCTACGGCAGCGCCACCGAACTGGCGTCCGTGGCCCGTGCAGCATTGACCGGCGAGAGCAGCGACGGCACGACGACGATCGTCCCCACCGCCATGCCCGGACAACCCGGCCCGAACCTGAGCAAGGCTCCGCCAACCGTGCTCGGTGCGGCCGCGGCGAACGACGAGGCGATGCGCGCAACCCAGATCCGACCGTCGGGACCTGTCGGACCGATCGGCCCGGCCGGTGGTGGAAGCACCCTGAATGTGTCGGGGCCCCAGAACTATTCGGGACCTCAGAGCTATTCGGGACCTCACAATTATTCGGGGGCCCAGAATCTGTCGGGGCCGCAACAGTTCTCGGGCCCGCAGGTGCCCGGCGGCATGCCCCCGGGGTACCCGCCGTACGGGCAACCCGGCTATACCGAACCGCGGCGGGACCGTTCGCTGGTCATCGCGGTCACCGCCGTGATCGTGGTGGCTGTTCTCGGTCTGCTCGGCGTCGGGGCCTATTGGTTGTTCACGCGCAATTCGGGCGACGACTCGACGGCGCAGTCACCGACGACGACCACCATCACCGCGGCCCCGCCGATCACCAACCAGCCCACGGTGACCGCCGCGCCGTCGTTCCCGCCCAATGCGGTTCCCTGTGATGCGACGTCGGCGATCGGCTCGCAGGTGACCAGCTGTGCGTTCGCGCAGGCGGTGCGCGATGCGTACAACAACTCGGGCTCCTACGGTCAGTCGCGCGCGGTGGTCGCCTACAGCCCGGTCACCGGGCAGGCCTACACGATGGCGTGTGCCCCACAGGGTTCGGCGGTGGTGTGTCAGGGTGGCAACAACGCCGTCGTCTATGTCCTGCCGTGATGTCGGGTCCGGCCGCGTGCCCTCGTGGCCGGCGGCGGTGACCGGTGACCGGGAAACGCAGGTGAGGGGAGTGTCGATGGGGAAGCGACGTGGCCGAGCGGTGAGCGTGTGGGTCGCCGGCGTGGTGCTCACCGTTGCCGGGGTGATGATGAGCGGCTGCGCGACCGCGGAGTCGCCGGCACCGCGATCAACGGTCACCGTGTACGCCTCGCCCTCGTCGTCGACCTCGGCCGCGGCGTCGGCATCGTCGACGCAGCCCAGCGCCGGCGCGAATCCCGCTCTGGCCGCAGGATTCCGACGCGTGGCCGCCGGGACGGGACTGCGGGTCGGCATCGCGGTCGCCCCGGTCGGCCCGAACGCGACGGCAAGCCTGCTGTTCGGGGACCGCGATCCCGGTGTGGCGTGGTCGACGATCAAGGTGCCGCTCCCCCCCG
>NZ_MVPX01000516.1:0-13765 GCF_002043085.1 Gordonia sp. i37
TCGCCGTGGCCGCCGAACGCGAGAACGGGACGTCCACGGCGGAAAGCAACGCCATCATCAACTCCGACAACCAAGCGGCCGAACAACTCTGGGCGTCACTCGGCAGCAACACCGAGGCGTCGGCCAAGGTGACCGCTGTACTGCGCGAGGGCGGCAACCCGAACACCGTGGTGCCCTCGCAGCAGTTGCGCTCGGGCTTCACGATCTTCGGGCAGACCCGCTGGACGCTGCCGGATGCGGCGACCTTCGCCGGGCATCTGCCGTGCATGCCGGGCACCGGTCACGTGCTCTCGCTGATGGGCCAGGTCGCCGGCAACCAGCAGTGGGGTGTGGAGATCATGCAGATCCCCAAGACCACCGCCGTCAAAGGTGGGTGGGGCCCCGGCGTCGACGGCGCCTACCTGGTGCGGCAGATCGGCGTCCTCACCTACCGCGACGGTCAGCAGAGCGCGGTGGCGATGAGCGCCGTCGGCGGGTCGATGTCGTCGGGCACCGCGGCGCTCAACGCCCTCGGCAACTGGCTGAACCAGAACATCGCCGCCCTGCCACGCGGCCGGTGCCGCTGACCCCGACCGCTGATCACCACGAGCTGACCCCGACCGCTGCTCGATACCGATCGTTCGGCGCCGCCGGTGTCCCGGTCACGGCCCGCACACGGTGCGGTCTCGGTTGATCGACCGGCACGTGGCGGTGCCCAGCCGGCGGTTAGAGTTCTTGGTGTTACTGAAGTGACTCAGGAGGCTTGTGTGGCGTTGTGGAAACGATGGGCCGTGGCGTGTGCGACGACGCTGGTGGTGGCGAGCGCCGGTCTCGCCGGAGTAGGTGTGGCAGGTGCCGCGCCGCTTCCGTTCCCCGTTCCGGCGATGCCCGCGTTACCGCCCCTGCCCGAACCGCTGCGGACGTGGCTGACCCCGCCCGTACCTCCGCAGGAGGCGTTGACCAAGTCCTTTGCGCCGTTCCAGAAGTCGCTCGCCAAGACCACCCCGGGCGCGATCGGTCTCGCTCTCGCGCCGGTCGGGTCGGACTCGGTGATCTCGTTGGGCACCTTCACCACAGGACGGGCGTGGTCGACGCTGAAGGTCCCGGTGTCGCTGGCCGCCGAACGTCGGCTCGGCTCGGCGGTGGTCGACGACGAGACCAAGGCCATCACGGTGTCCGACAACGACGCGGCGGGGGACCTCTGGACGCAGCTCGGTCCCGGCGCGACACCGGTCGATGCGGTGACCGCGGTCCTGCGCGAAGGCCACGACCTCAACACCCACGTCAGCTCGCAGCTCGACTCGGCGACGTCCTACCCCGGCTACACCATGTGGGCGCTGGCCGATCAGGCGATCTTCGGGGCACACCTGCCCTGTATGCCCGGTACCGATCGGCTGTTGGCCCTGATGGGTGCGGTCGGACCCAACCAGCGATGGGGCGTGGCCAACCTCGCCCGGACCAACCAGAAGGTGAGCGCCACGGCCGTGAAGGGCGGCTGGGGCCCGGGCACCGGGACGTCGTCGGCGTTCCTGGTGCGTCAACTGGGCATCCTCACCGTTCCCGGTGGTCAGGTGGCCGTGTCGATGGCCGCCGTTCCGCGCAGCGGCAAGTTCTCCGATGGCACCGCCATGCTCACCAAGATCGGTGACTGGCTCGGACGCAATCTCTCCACCGTCCCGACCGGACGGTGCGGATTGGGCTGATCTCGCGTGCGCTGAGTCAGTCCGGCATCGAGTGCCGGCCGGTTCGTGGTGGCGGCTCCGGTGCACGCCGTGACGGCGGTGGGCTCGGGGCGTCCCGAACCGTTGCCTGTGGTTTCGGGGCCTGTGGTCCCGGTGCCCCTCGTGCCGGTGGCCGCCGTGTGGGCTCGGGACGAGGGGATCCAGGTCGCGATGACGCCGATTGTGCCGGCGCTGTTCGTGAGTCGGTGAGCGGCGCGTCAACTCTCGGGGTGCCGGAGACCTCGCCGGCTGGGCCTCCGGCGGCGCGCGCACCCGACGGTCGGGCCAGGGCCGCGGCGATCCCGGTGGTCAGCGGCACCGACAGCGCGATGGCGATACCGCCGACGAACGATCGCGCCAACTCGACGGCGACGGTGTCGCTGGTCAGCAGCGAACCGAACGGCTGGCGCGCCACCGAGAACAACAGCAACAGTGGCAAAGCGCTACCGGCATAGGCGAACACCAGGGTGTAGACGGTGGACGCGATGTGATCGCGTCCCACCCGCATGGCCGCGCGGAAGGTGGCCAGGCGGCTCGGCTCCCCGGCCGCGGCGAGTTCGAACGCAGCCGACGCCTGGGTGATCGTCACGTCATTGAGCACACCGAGCGTACCGATGATGAAACCGGCAAGCAGCAGACCGCTGACCGAGATGCCCCCCTGGTAGACCTGCAGATTCGTCGTCTGATCGCTGGAGAGTCCGGTGAGGTTCATGGTGGTGATCGACGCCCAGCTCAACACCCCGGCCAGCAGCAACGACATCAGCGTTCCGAGCAGGGCCGAACTGGTCCGCATGCTGATGCCGTGCGCGAGGTAGAGCACGACGAACAGGATGGCGGCCGAACTGACCACCGCGACCGCCACCGGCGATTCGCCGTCGAGGATGGCGGGCAGGGTGAAGGCACCGAGCACGACGAAGGCGAAGACGAGTCCGATCAACGACCGCAGTCCGCGCCACGCGGCGACGAGGATGATCGCACCCGCGAACAGGATCGCCCACACGATCGTCGAGGTGGTCCGGCCGAAGTCGAAGAACGTGTAGCGCGGTTGGCCGTCGGGGCCGGGGGTGGTGCTCATCCGGACCGCGTCGCCGATGTGCAGGGTCGGCTGACCGGGCTGGGGATCGTCGGGCGCGCCGAGGGTTTGCGCAGACGAGTCGGGCCCGCTGCCGGATTGCGCCCGGTTGGTGGGTACCTCCAGCAGCGTGTACTTCCCGGAATCGGAGCCGGAGGTGATCGACACGACGCTCTCGATACAGGGTCCGGTGCCCGCGCCGGAGATCGGGATGTCGGCGGTGTCGGCGATCGTGCCGACCATCTGATTCAGGCAATCACCGCGGGTCTGGCTGACGATCTTGCCGTCGACGGCGTGGATCGCACCGCCGTCGGCACCCCGGAACTGTGCGGGGATCGGATGCTCACCCCCCGAGGGCCACAGCAGCACGATTCCGGCGATCATCGCCAGTCCGAACACACTCAGTGCACCGATGACGATGCGTCGCGCCATGGGTGTCAGGTCGGCAGCGATGTCGTTCAGTGAATGGGAGTGACTGTGGCCGTGCCCGTTTCGCGGTACCCGTCGCCTTCGGGCGGCTTTGTCCGGACTGTCGGGCGTCGCGCCGCGCTCGCTGCTCACCACGCCACCCTATGACGCCGGCGCCGCGTGATGGGCGATAGTCGTCGCCGCCGACCCGCGGAGCGGGCGACGACTATCGGGTCGGCACCGGCCCACGCGCGGCCGCGCGCACCGAGTCGTCAATCGTCGAGTTCGCGCCACCGACACGGAACGTCGCACCCCGATGGTTGTCGGGGAGCAGATCGCCACGCCCGAACAGCTTGTGACGCAACGTACCCGGAGTGTATTGGCGACGGTAGACCCCGCGACGCTCCAGGGCCGGGATGACGTGGGTGACGATGTCGGCGAAGGACCCGGGTGTGACGGCGTAGGCCACGTTGAAGCCGTCGACGTCGGTGTCGTCGACCCAGCCCTGCAGAGCCTCGGCGATCTCATCACCCGACCCGATGAGCACCGGTCCCATTCCGCCGATGCCGCCCCATGCGGCGATGTCGCGGACCGCCCACTCGTGGCCCGATTCGTCCGCCTGGGCGAAGGCAGCGACAGCGGACTGGATGGCATTGCTGTGCACGTTGCCGATGGGTTCGTCGAGATCGTAGGAGGACAGGTCCAGGCCCATCCATCCCGACATGAACACCAACGACCCCTCGTCGCTGGCGTAACGCCGATACTCGGCGGCCTTCTCGCGGGCGGCCTCCGGCGTCGAGTCGGTGATGATGGTCAACAAGGTGTAGATGCGGGCGTCGTACGGGTCGCGGCCGGCGGCGACGAGTTCTTCCCGGATCTTCGACACCACTTCGCGCAGAATGGTTTTGGTGGGTGCGGCGACGAAGATCGCCTCGGCGTTGGCCGCGGCGAACCGGCGGCCGCGCACCGACGCGCCGGCCTGGTAGATCACCGGGCTGCGCTGTGGGGAAGGCTCGGACAGATGGATGCCGGGCACCGTGAAGTGCTCGCCGCGGTGACCGATGTGATGGACCTTGTCGGGATCGGCGAACACGCCCGCGGCACGGTCGCGGCGTACCGCGTCGGATTCCCAGGAGCCCTCCCACAGTTTGTAGAGGACGGTCAGGTACTCGTCGGCGTGGTCATAGCGGCTGTCGTGCTCGAGTTGATCGGCGGCGCCCATGTTGCGGGCCGCCGACGGCAGGTAGCCGGTGACCACATTCCAGCCGAGCCGACCGCGCGTCAGGTGATCCAGCGTCGACAGCCGCCGGGCGAACGGGTAGGGATGCTCGAATCCCGTGCCGGTGGTGATCCCGAATCCGAGGTGCTCGGTCGCATACGCCATCGCCGACACCAGCAACAGCGGATCGTTGACAGGGATTTGCGCCCCCTGCCGGATCGCGGCCTCGTCGGTGCCGCCATAGACGTCATAGGTGCCGAGGACGTCGGCGATGAACAACCCGTCGAATCCGCCGCTCTCCAACAGGATCGCCAGGTCGACCCAATAGTCGAGAGTGTTGTACTCCCACGAGCGGTCATCGGGGTGGCGCCACAGCCCGGGGGATTGGTGCGCAACACAATTCATGTCGAAGGCGTTGAACCGGATCGGACGTCGGTGCAGGGACGAGGCAGAGTCGGACACCCCGCCCATGGTGGGCAACGCGACCGCCGGTGACCAGGGTTGGGATCGGCGCGAGGCAAAAGTTTGCGCGGGCGTCGACAAGGGTTTCTGCCGTACATGTATGCGCGGAGTGCAATACCGGAGTAGGTGTGGAGGCATGAGAGCCACCGAAGTACTCGCCGACGGATTCGGACGCGTCAAGGAGAACGTGCACGCCGTGCTCGACGGGATCGAGGAGCTACGACTGTCCTGGCAGCCCGCGCCCGGCGCGAACACGATCGCCTGGCTGGTGTGGCATCTCGCGCGCGTGCAGGATGCGCAGATCGCCGACGTCGCGGGCACCGATCAGATCTGGACCTCGCAGGGCTGGTATGAGCGCTTTGCGCTGCCGTTCCCGCCGTCGGCGAGTGGGTATGGGCAGAGCCCCGACGACATCCTCCGCGTCGTCGGACCCGCCGATCTGCTGCTGGGCTACTACGACGCGAGCCATGACGCCACGATCGAGTACCTCGCCCGTGTCGGCGATGGAGACCTCGATCGGGTCATCGACGACAACTGGGATCCGCCGGTGACCTTGGGGGTGCGGCTGGTGAGCATCCTCGACGACGACGCCCAACACGTCGGTCAGGCTGCGTATTTGCGCGGCCTGAACGTCGACCTCGGCTGACCTCGGCCCGCCGAGCGCGCCCGCCAGTCCGCCGACAGCGCACGGCCGCCTCAGATCCAGCCGCGTTCGCGTGCGACGCGGGCGGCCTCGGCGCGGGTGGCGGTGCCGGTCTTGCCGATCGCCGACGACAGATGGTTGCGCACGGTGCCGGCCGACAGATGGACCTGCGTGGCGATGGTTGCCACTGTCGCGCCCGACAACGCTGCGCGCAGCACCTCGGATTCGCGCTGCGTCAGCGGATTGTCGCCGCTGGTGAGGCTTTCGGTGGCCAACGTGGGATCGATGACGCGGAGACCTGCGTGTACTCGACGCACCGCGTCGGCCAGTTCGCTTGCCGGAGTGTCCTTCACGACGAAGCCGGACGCGCCGGCGTCGATGGCGCGTCGTAGGTACCCCGGGCGGCCGAAGGTGGTGACAATCAGCGAACGCACCCCCGGCAGGTACCGTCGCAGGGCAGCCGCGGCCTCGATGCCGTCGGTGCCGGGCATCTCGATGTCGAGCAGGCACACGTCGGCGGCGTGTTCGCGCGCGGCGTCGACGACCTCGTCGCCGCGCCCCACCTGGGCGACCACCTCGAGGTCGCTCTCGAGGTCGAGTAGGGCGGCCAGCGCGCCACGTACCAGGGCCTGATCGTCGGCGAGCAGCAGGCGGATCGGTTCACTCATCGTCGACCACCGCCGTCAACGTCGTTCCGCCCGTGTTTGATTCGATCGTCAGGGTGCCACCCGCGGACTCCACCCGTTCGATCAGTCCGCGTAAGCCGTTGCCGGGAACAGCTGCGCCGAGTCCACACCCGTCGTCGTGCACCGTCAGTGTGGCGTCCTCGATCCGGACGTCGCAATGAGTGGCGTGGCTGTGGCGGACCACATTGGTGACGGCTTCCCGCAGTACCCACGCGAACAGCTCCCCATGCGGGGTGGCGGTCTGCGGATCGGGAAGTGTCGCAGTGATATCCGCGGCACGGAAGGCGCTCTGTGCGGACGCGATCACGCTCGGCAGGTCCGGGGTGCGCAGAGCTCCGACGGTTGCCCGGACCTCGGCGAGCGCGGAGCGGGCCAGCGCATTGACCTCGGCCATCTCGTCTTTCGCGCGTTGCGGGTCGAGATCGACGAGGCGACCGGCCAATTCGGTCTTGATGGTGATCACCGTCAGCGAGTGCCCGAGGATGTCGTGGACGTCGCGGGCCACCCGCTCACGTTCGGCGACCACCGCCAACTCGGAATTGAGCTCACGCTGGCGCTCCTCGGCGCGTTCGCGTTCGCCCTCACGAACAGCGAGCGCGCGAAAACCGAGCATGGTGAATCCGACGGCGACCAGGATGATCACGACGCTGCCGTCGACCTCCCACCCGGCGATCGTCGGCACCGCGATCGACGCGACGATCAACGCGGCCACGGTGATCGCCGCCCACAGGGTGGGGAAGCTGAAGGCGGCGACGACCATCAGGAAAGGTGCTGAGCCGAAGGTGTTCTCGCCGATGATGGGCAGCAGGCCCGCGGCCAGGATGAGCAGAACGACGAAGATCCATACGCCACGCGGTTCGACCTCGGTGCGACCGGTGAGTAGGTACACCGACGCCAAGAGGTAGACCACGGCGAACAGTCCGATGAGGACGAGCCCCACGATCTTGGCGGTGTGGCCGTGGTCGGAGGTGGCGACCGCTCCGATCGGGTAGGCCAGGAACAACATCCAGATGGCCGTGAACACCCAGCGCAGGTTGCGCCAGGGTGCCCACCGGTCGTTCGTGCGGTTGCTCATCATCTCCGGATTCTGCTGGTCGACGGTCCGATCACTGCCGTGCCGTACTGCGACTGTAGAAGAACGAGGCGGTCGAGGCGAAGATCACCGCCCAGATGATCACGTTGGCGACGGTCACCCAGAGCGAGATGTGGGTGCCGTACACGGTGACACCGTGATCGAGCGGATACCGCGCGAGCGTCACGACCCCGAACATCGGTGTGAACTGCGCGATGGTCAGCATGACGCCCTTGAGGGGGACGAACACGTTGCCGGCGAAGGCCAACAGTGCCAACACGCCGCCCATCACCTGCATCGCCCCGTCGGATTTCATGATGCTGCCCACGGCCAGACCGAAGGCGGCGAACACCGATGCGCCGATCCATCCGAGCAGCAGGCAGGCGATCCACACCCCGACCGGGGCGTGCGCGCCGGTGGCGACCCCGGCGACCGTGAGCACCAGGATCGGCAGCGCCCCCATCGCCAACGCCACGCACACCTTGGTGGCCACGTATCCGGTGGGTTGCAGCGGCGTCATCATCAGGGTGCGCGTCCAGCCGGCCTGCTGTTCGAGTGCCACCGACGCAGCGTTGGAGGCGGCGGCGAGGACAGCACCGTAGACGGCCATGCCGATCAGGACATAGAACGCAACATTGCCCGAACCGACTGTGTCAGAGGACTTCTGGGTAGCGCCGAAAACGAGATACAGCAGACCGGGCATGGCGACGGTGAAAACCAGGGCACGCCGATTGCGTAGGACGCGGCGGATGTCGGTGCGCATGTACAGGGGCGCGGGAAGGAATCCGCGGAGTGCGGTGTCGTGTGACGCCGATCGAGGTGCGGCGGACGAGGCCGAGGCGGTGGTCATGGCGGGAGCTTTCTGTCGAAGGGTGGTGGAGTCAGGCAGCGGAGGTGAGGGCGAGGAACGCGTCTTCGAGGTTGTGCGTGGCGATCTCGACCTCGCGGGCGTTCGTGCCCGTCAGCAGGGCGCGGGCAAGTGCATCGGAATCCTTGGCGGACAGGTAGATTCGCCCACCGCGGCGTTCGACGACCTCGAGGTCGTCGATGGCGCGTGCGACGGCGGCGAGTTCGGATTCGTCCACGATCGCCGAGACGACACGTCGGCTGGCCATCGCGCGGATCTCCGAGGTGGAGCCGTCGGCGACGATCCGACCGTGCGCGATCATGATGATGCGGTCGGCGAAGTCGTCGGCCTCGTCGAGGTAGTGGGTGGCGAACACGACGGTGCGTCCGTGTCGGGCATCGGATCGCATGGCGGACCAGAAGTTCCGGCGGGATTCCACATCCATGCCCGCGGTCGGTTCGTCGAGGACGATGAGGTCGGGGTCGGGCAGGGTCGCCAGCGCGAACTTGAGCCGCTGCTGTTCACCGCCGGAACAGCGGGAGACCTTGCGTCCGGCCAGATGCGCGATGTCGGCACGGGCCATCGCCGACTCGGCGTCGGCGCCGCGGCCGTGCAACGAGGCGATGATGCGGACGGTCTCTTCGACGGTGAAATCGGGCAGCAGACCACCGTTTTGGAGCACCGCGGCGATACGTCCGCCGCGAGCCGCAGACCGCGTGCCCTGCCCGTACACCTCGACCGAGCCCGAATCCGGTTGGGTCAGGCCGAGGATCATGTCTATCGTCGTGGTCTTACCCGCGCCGTTGGGCCCGAGGAAGGCGACGACCTCTCCTGGTGCAACGGTCAGATCGAGGCCGTCGACGGCGGTGACCCGACCGCCGTCGCCGCCCCGGAACGTCTTGCGAAGATCTCTCGTGCGGATTGCTGGTGTGTTCATGCATCTCACGATGCCGTCCGGGCACCGGCCGTCCCCAGAGCAGATGTCATCGATCGTCCATGACGTTTGTCATGTGTCGTGTCGCCGCACCCCTTCGACATCCACTTTGTTGTCGTCGGTTGTTGCTACGTGGGGGATTGGTTGCGTCGTTGCCTTGCGGCGTCTCGAGGCTCCTCGCCTGGCGGCTCGTCGCACCTCGACGATCGGGTGAAGCGCCTCGTTTGTCGGGAATCGTCCCCTTCCGATGGTCGAGGACGGTTGTTGTGGTCGGGATCGCCGTCCCCATCTGATGGTCGAGGAGCGCCGAGCGAGCGCAGCGAGCACGTCGCGTCTCGAGACCAACTGCGCGACAAGGCTGGTATGCGCCGGTTACGAATACAGTTTCCACCGGAGCGGGTGGGCGACCCCGAAAATCGGGGTTTTTGGGCCGATTGTGTGGAAGTTATATTCGTAGTCGGCGGTTGTCGCCACACCGGCCGGTCAGGTCCGGCGTTGTCTCGCCGCGTCTCGAGGCTCCTCGCCTGGCGGCTCGTCGCACCTCGACGATCGGGTAAAGCGCCTCGTTTGTCGGGAATCGTCCCCCATCCGATGGTGGGCAGACTAATCCGACTAACGCCAGCACCCCTGCAGTGTCTGGAAGTCGCCGGCGAAGGCCATTCCGGTTCCGGTGCAGGTGGGTCCGTGCACACCGTCGACGGTCACCGAAGCGCCGGGTCCGGCGATGCCGATAGCCAGTCCGGGTCGTACGCCGGTCATGGTGACCGAGGCGTTGGGGCCGATGGCGATCGCCGCGGGCCCGGCGTAGTTGGTGGCGGTAGAACTGGCGTGGCCGCCGTCGGCGGTGATCGCCAGGCTCAGGCCGGTGTTCGACGCACTGGCCGAACAGCTCTCGCTGGAGGCGGTCTGGCCCGGCAGGGCCGGACAGACCATCGGCGCGGCTGCGGCGTGCGGTGCGGCGGCGAAGGCAATCGCGCCGGCTCCCGCGGTGGCGATGGCGAATCCGAGTGCGAGGCGGGCTGGTGAACGCATGGTGTTTCTCCTCGATGTCAGTGATGGGCGGACATCAGGGGTTCGGTGTGCTGCGCGTCACGGATTGCCCGCGATATCCACGCGATGGTGTGGTGCGTCAGCCGACGTGAATCACGGGCCTGCGTGCGACATCGGGCTCGGCCCGGCGCACCACCTCGCGGGTCACCGCCGCCACCTCACCCTGTCCGATGAACAAGAAGCGCAGGATGTTGACGATCGGATTGTCCTCGCTCCATTCGAAATAGACGTTGGGTACGAGGTCGGTCCAGTCGCGGATGGCGAACAGGGTGGACGCGATCGTGTTCGGTACCGCGGCCGAGCTCACCCACAGGATGCGGAATCCGCCCTCGTGATAGCGCCCGTGGATTTCCAGGTCAGTGACGAAGTCCGACGAATCGGTGACATTGACTTCCAGGAACACGATCTGATCGGCGTCGGGGATGTGGCTCTCGGCGCGTTGCTGCAGTTCCTTTTCGCGATATTCGACCAGGGAGCGATCATCGGGGTCGTGGGTGACGATGTGGATCTCGCCGGCCAGTGCGGCACCGTCGATGATCTGCTGAGCAGTCTCGTCGAATGTGATCTCCCCGCTACGCAGCTCGAACGAGCGACTGACCCGGGATGCGAACGACAGGATGAGGATCGCGGCGATGAAGAACGCGGCGACCTGCACTCCCTCGGGGCGTTCGATGATGTTGGTGACGGTGGTGTAGCAGAACACCAGGGCGATACCGCCGAAACAGATGGTGGCCACGCGCCGGCGATGTTTGCGTACCGAGAGCATGACCGCGATGGCGGCCGAGGTCATCAACACCAGCACGCCGGTTGCGTAGGCCGAACCCTGTTTGTCGACCGAGGCGTCGAAGTAGATCGTGACGCCCGCTGCGATCAGGATGAACACGACCACCAGCGGGCGGTTGGCGCGCGCCCAGTCCGGTGCCATGCCGTACCGCGGGAGGTAGCGCGGAACGAGGTTGAGCAGTCCGGCCATCGCCGACGCTCCGGCGAACCACAGGATGAGGATCGTGCTGATGTCGTAGACCGTGCCGAAGGCGTTGCCGAGGTCGGCATGGGCGAGGAAGGCCAGGGCACGTCCGTTCGCCTGGCCGCCGACGTCGAACGCCTTCTCCGGAATGAGGATCGTGCACACCAGGCTGCTGGTGATCAGCAGGATGCTCATGGTGACCGCTGCGGTGGTCAGCAGTCGGCGGGTACCGGCGATCCGAACGGTCGGGCGATCCGGCGGATCGTCAGGTGAGCCGTCGATCTGGGGCATCACCGCCACACCGGTCTCGAATCCGGACAAGCCGAGTGCGAGTTTCGGGAACACCAGGAGCGCAATCGCGATCATCATCCACGGACTGCCGTGTTCGGCGGTCATGGCGTGGCTCCAGTCGACAACGACGTGGGGCGAGGTCGCGATGCGCCACAAACCGTCAGCGATGACCACGACGTTGAGTACCAGATAGATGGCGACGAGCCCGACGGCGACCGCGATGGCCTCGGTGAATCCGCGCAAGAAGATCGCGGCGAGGAAGGCGAGGAACACCAGGGTGATGGCGACGTTGTGCCCGGTGAAAATGTCCGGGACGAACGGATTCTCGATGAAGTGCGCGGTGGCGTCGGCCGCCGAGAGTGTCATGGTGATCAAGAAGTCGGTGGCCGCGAATCCGAGCAGGACGAGGACGAATACCTTTCCGCCCCACCATGGTAGGAGTCGCTCGAGCATCGCGATCGACCCGGAGCCGTGCGGTGAACGTGCGGCGATGTATCGATACACCGGCAGCGCGCCGAACAGCGTCAGGGCCACCAGTACGATCGTGGCCAATGGTGCGATGGTGCCGGCGGCCAGCGCTGCGATGCCTGGTTGGTACCCCAGCGACGAGAAGTAGTCGACGCCCGTGAGGCACATCACCTTCCACCACGAGTGGGTTTTCGTCTCGGTGTTCGTGCGCCGGTACGGTCCCATCAAGCCCGCGGGTTCGGGAGAGATGTCGGACAGGAACCACCGTCGCAGCGTCCCGTGCGGCATCGTCGTCTTCGGCATCGGATCAGCGTAGTACCGACGGCCGTCGGAGTTGTTGTCAATGTGCGTGTCCAATCCGACAGGCCGTTTGGCGCAGATTGTCCATATTGTCAGAATTCGTTGCGCCGCAACGAATTAAAGAATTCTGGGGCTTTGCCTGAGTGGGGTCAGATCGACGTCCCGGGGGCTTGCTGCGTTCACCTTTTGTTCGCCGAGATATCAGTACGCTTCGCCCGACGTTGCCGAAGGCGGCGACCGAAGGACACTCCGAGAGGAATTCATGAGCACGATCGAGTCACCGGTGCGCGCACGCCGGGGGGCCTTGACGGCGATCGCCGCGGGCGCCATCGCGGCCGGTATCACCGCGGGCGTGGCGGCACCCGCCCACGCCGACACCTTCGTCCCGCTGCCGAACGGCAGTGTGTCAGGTCACGATCTCACGCTGACGCGCACCAACGAGACAGCACAGGTGTCACCGTCGTTGGCGGCCAATGGTGCCGGACGCAACGTGTGGGTCAGTGCCAACATCACGCTGGCGGCGCCCAAGCTGCAGTCGACGGGATCGTTCCCGGCCAATGGTCCTGCGGGTGAGGCGACCATGCCGGGCACCAACGGCACGTCCAACGACGGCTCGGCCGCCACCCTGTCGGCCGGGTACATCATCGGTTGCCAGGTCAACGTCGGCAGCCTGACCGCCGGTATCACCGGCAGCATCACCTCGGCCGGCGTGCCCGGTGCATCCGGATCGCTGAGCGTCCCGCTGACCCCGGGTCAGGTGACCTTCGTGCAGATAGACAGCTACGACATCGCCAAGGCCGGCACCTACTACTTCAACTACCAGCGTTTCGCCATGCAGATCCAGAACTGCGCGGGCTATGCGCAGGCGCGGTCGTTCGTCACCGTCGAGACGGGCGGAAACAACCACAACAAGATCAACCTCTATGGCAAGCCGTTCTCGATCGGCTGACCGGCCCCACTCGACACCGACGAACTACACAAGGAACACAATGACAATCCGTTTCACGCGTCTCTCGGTTCTTGCCGGTGTGCCCGCCGCCGCGGCGATCGCCGTGCTGGCCACCGCGGGTGCCGCGGCCGCCGACGTCCACGTCTCCCTCCCGTCGCAGACCCAGACGCTGACCACCGGTGACGGCGTCGGGGTCACCCTGACCCGATCGGGCGAGACCGCCACCATCAGCCCGTCGCTGGGCAGCACCCCGTTGCACCGCAACGCCTGGGTGTCGGCGACCTACAACGTCACCACCAGCAAGCCGGTCAGCAAGATCAAGTTCCAGGCCGGTTATACCGTCGGCTGCCAGGTGAACCTCAACGGCTTCACCAACTCGAACACCCCGTCGGGGTCGGTGTCGACCTCGGGCGTTGCCTCGGGAACAGTCAACGAGGGTGGTTCGGTCTCGATCGGCCCGGGTCAGGCCGTCAACTACTACGTCTACGACTACGAGCGCGCCGATCCGTTCGGCAATGACCAGCACAAGTCGTGGGTGCCGATCGTCAAGACCACCCATGGCGAGGTCAGCTACACCAACGAGACCATGCAGGTCAACGGGTGTGCCGGCTATGCGCAGGCGCGGTCGGTCGCGAATGTGTACATCATCGGCGACCACGGGGAGCAGATCGTCAGCTTCTACGGACAGCCGTTCAGT
>NZ_MVPX01000517.1:0-14756 GCF_002043085.1 Gordonia sp. i37
CCGTGGGGACCGCAAGCCTGGGGACCCCAGGGCTTCGGGCCGCAGGGGTACGGACCGCAGGGCTCGGGTCCGACGCCCTGGACCCCGCAGGACGCCGACGCCGAGGACGGACAGTCCGAGGGCTGGGGCCCCGATCGCCGCGGACGCGGCTGGGACGGACCCGGATTCGGCTCCGGCGGACCCTTCGAACCCGGACGCGGCCGACGCGGTCCGCGCGGTCGCGGCATGCGCCCGCGTTTCGCCCCCGAGACGCGTCAGGCGCTCGAGGCTGCGGTCGGTATCGCCCGTGAACGCAACGATCGCGGGCTGCGTGCCGAGTACCTGCTGCTCGGCATCATCGAGGTCGCCGACCCCGCGTCGGTGGCCGTGATCAATTCGGCGACCACGCCGGACGATCTCAAGGCCGCGATCCTCGCGAGCCTGCCGGAGGCGCCGGCCGGGGTCTGATCCCCGCCGCGCCGAGGAGAAAGCCGGCCGTACGCACCACGCGTACGGCCGGCTTTCGGTGTCCGCTGAGCCGGAACCGGGCGTATCGGACGCCCGCACGCGCGGGTACGGTGATGGGCGCACGGACCCGTCGGTCACGCCGACGCCCGATCCGACGACCCCACACCAGGAGATGAGCACCACCGATGAGCCGGTCCCGATATCGCGCCCACCCGCTCGTCCTGCGATGCGTCCAGGTGCGCGCGGTCACCGACGTCACGCCGCGCATGCGGCGCGTCACCGTCGGCGGTGAGCAACTCGGTGCCTTCTCCCGCGACGGAATGTCGTTCCCCGCCTTCGCCGCTCCCGCGTTCGACGACCACATCAAGCTCATCTTCGCTCCCGGCGCCGATATCACCGACGCGCTGCCCCGCCAACAGGAGAACGGCATCGACTGGTTGCCCTCGGAGCACCGGGTGACACGCGATTACACTCCGCACCACCACGATCCGCAGGCGCTCGAGATGCAGTTGGACTTCGTCGTCCACACCGACGGCGACGCGTCGGGCCCGGCCGAGCAGTGGGTGCGTTCGGTGCAGCCGGGCGACGACCTCTGGTTCGCCGGACCCAAGGCCTCCACCGTGATGCCCGACGACGTCGCCGAGTTGCTGCTCATCGGCGACGAGACGGCGATCCCCGCGATCGCCCGCTTCTTCGCCGAGCGTCCGCTCGAGGTGCCGACCCGGGCGATCCTCGTCGTCGCGTCGCAGAATGCGATGCAGGACATCGCGATCGGTGACGGCGACCGACTGGACTGGGTCATCGGTGCACCCGGCGACCGTGACGCGTTGCTGGCCGCGGTCACCGATGCTGCGCCTGTCCGTCGTCCCGCCTATGTGTGGGCGTCGGCGGAGAGCCGGGCGCTGCTCCCGCTGCGCCGACTCGTGACACGTGACTGGGGGATTCCCAAGTCGCACAACGACATCGCCGGATACTGGCACATTCGTGACGAACCCGCGGATGTTGCAGCAGACGGCGAATCACCCACTGCGGGTGTACCCGTCATGCCGATCGGGTCGCCGGTGGCGTGGATGGCCACCCGCGCGGCCCTGCGGCTCGGGGTGATCGACGCACTCGCCGGCGGAGGTCGCTCCCGCGGAGAGGTCGCCACGGCCACCGCAATCTCTGTGGCAAGCCTGGATTCGCTGCTGGGTGTTCTTGTTCCCTGCGGTGTGCTCGGTGTTCGCGGCGACGAGATCGTCCTCGGCCCGGTGGGGGAGCGGTTCCTCGACGACGAGCACGCGCGTGAGGAATTCGACGGTCTCTACGCCGAGCAGGTGCTCGCCCTCGGTGGACTCGCCGACGCGTTGCAGGCCGGGCGACCGGCCTGGTCGGAGCGCACGGGTGACACCTTGCGGACACATGTGGCCACGTCGGCGGAGAACTATGCCGAACTGGTCGAGGAGGCCGAGGGGCTCGTCTTCCTGATGCCCGCGCTTGCCGCACTTCCCCTGTGGTCCAGGTACTCTCGAATCGCCATCGGCGGCCCGGCCGCGCTCGTCGTCGCCGACGGACTGCGCACCGGCGGGGTGCGCGCGGCACTGACCGTGGTGGAGGAGCCGGCCCCGCTGGCCGCGTTGCGCAGCGACGACCCGCCGCCCGGCGTCGACTTCGCCGAAGACTGGGGCACCCCGGATGCCGTCGTGCTCGCGGGTGCGGTCGAGCATCGCACCGACGACGAGATCATCGAGTATCTCGACCGGGTCCATGCCGCCACCGACATCGTGTTGCTGGTCGAGTCGACCGAAGCCGACGCCCTGAACGCCCGGGCCGCCGAGATGGCGGTGGTCGCGCTCGGAGCCGTCGGGGCGCCGCCGCGCACCGGTGCCGACCTCAAACGCCTCGCACACGCCGCCGGCTGGTCCGTCGCCTCGGCCACTGCCCTCGGCTGGGGGGTCGAGTGCCTGGAGTTGTCGCCGACCCAGCCCGGCTGACACCACCTTGCCGACAGCGCCCTCCCTGACGCCGACAGCGCCCTCCCAGACGCCGACGGCGCCCTTCACCTCGCCGACAGCGCCCGGTTCGGCGGAGGCTGGTAGAACTGGTCATCATGCCGCCCGCACCATCCCTGCAGCTCGACGACATCGTCGACGCCGCGATCCGACTCATCGAACGTGATGGAGTCGAGGGCCTGAGCATGCGGCGGCTCGCGAGTGAACTCGGGTCCAAACCGATGACGCTCTACAACTACGTCGACAACAAATCCGAACTGCTGCAGCTCGTTCTCACCGAGGTCGCCGCGCGCATCCCGTGGTCCCGTCCCGAGGGGCCACCACGCGAGCGGATGATCGCCGTCGCCGTCGACATGTACAACGAGCTCGCCGCGATTTCCTGGATCGTCCCCATCCTGCGTGAGGGCACCACAGTCGGTGCGCCTGCACTCGTCCTTGCCGACACCTTCGTCTCTGCCGCAATCGAACTCGGCGTCGACGAGGTGACCGCGATGTCGACGTGGCGCTCGGTCTGGTACATCGTCGCCTCCGAGTTGCAGTGGCAGGACACTCTGGCCCGACGCCGGCCGGGTGAGAAGTCGTGGCATCAAACGATCGACCCCGACCTCCTCACCGACGTGCCCACCATCGCGCGGCTGCTGCCGCATCTGATCGAGTACTCGCGCGAGTTCCGGGTTCACGACGCGGTGGCGGCGCAGATCGACGGCGTGCTGTCCCATCTGAACGACTGATCCGACCGTCTGGATCTCCGGGCGCTGTCGGCGCCAACCAGAGCGCCCTCGACACCCACCCCGACTTAGGCTAACCTTCGGTACGCGTACGTAAACGTACGCGTACCGAATCCATCCGAGAGGCCTCACCGTCAATGACCCTCACGCCGCCGACGACGACTCCCACCCATCACCGCGCCCTGGTCGCAACCGTCTTCACCCTGCAATTCCTGGTCGCGCTCGACATGTCGCTGGTCAACATCGCCTTGCCTGCCATGCGCGCCGACCTCGGGTTCACCGCCTCGGGACTGCAGTGGGTCGTCAACGCCTACCTGCTGACCTTCGCCGGGTTCATGCTCCTCGGCGGCCGACTCGGCGATCTCTGGGGCCGCCGGACCGTCATCCTCACCGGACTCACGGTGTTCGCCCTCGCGAGCATGATCGGCGGATTCGCCACCAACCCAACCATTCTCGTCGCCGCCCGAGCGATTCAGGGGGTCGCGGCCGCCCTGCTCGCCCCCGCATCACTGGCGCTCGCCTCGAGCGCCGACCCGGCCGTCCGCAAGACCGCGATGGCCTTCTGGGGCGGCGCCGGAGCTGCCGGCGGCGCCGTCGGCGTGGTACTCAGCGGGCTGCTCACCGACTGGTGGTCTTGGCGCGCTGTGCTTTTCGTCAACGTACCGATCGTCGTCATCGCACTCCTCGCCGCACTGCGCGGTGTCGACGCCGGGCATCGGCGCAGCGTCGGGCGTCTCGACGTGCCGGGTGCGGTCCTCGTCACCGCAGGCGTCGCCTCGCTCGTGTTCGCGGTCGCTGCTGCAGGTGACCACGGGTGGTCCTCGGCGCGCGCCCTGATCGGCTTCGCCGCCGCGGCAGTACTGCTCACCGGATTCGCCGTCGTCGAGCGCACCGCCGACCATCCACTCATGCCGCCCCGGTTGCTCATGACCCGAAGCATCATGGGGGCGAACATCTTCGGATTCATGCTCGCCGCCGGCCAGCTCGCCGCCTTCTACTTCGCCTCGCTCTACGTGCAGACCGTGTGGGACGTCGACTCCGACGTCGCCGGGTTGCTGTTCCTCCCGTTCTGCGCCGGAGTTGTTCTCGGGATAGTTCTTTCGGGAAAGCTGTCGCCGAAGATCGGTGCCCGCAACAGTATCGGTGTCCTCGGTCTCCTCGGCGCCGCCGGACTCGGATTGTTCTCAGTGATGCCCGACGAGTTCGATTTCTGGCGCGGAATCCTGGCACCGTCGCTCGTTGCGGCGATCGGTATCGGCGGATCGATGGTCCTCGTCGGCGCGGTGGGCACGAGCGGCGTGCGGCCCGCAGAGGTCGGTGTCGCCTCCGGCGTGCTCAACAGTTCGCGGCAACTCGGCGGCACGATCGGGCTGGCGGTGCTCGTGACGATCGCGGCGAGTCAGGCCGTCCCGGCCGACGGCTATCACCTCGGATTCGCCGTCGGGGCCGCCTTCCTGCTCGCCGGCAGCGTCGTCGCCTGGGCGGTCTTGCCGCGGCATGAGGTCGCAAGTACCGCGCCGTGATCCGCATGGCACGATCGAGTGCGTGGCAACCGCAACGCAGTGGATAGCAGGCGCCCGTCCGCGCACCCTCCCCAACGCGATCGCCCCGGTGGTCGCGGGGGTCGGCGCCGCGCTCTACGCCGACGGCGACTCGTCGGCCGATGTCGTCTGGTGGAAGGCCGCGTTGGCGCTCGTCGTCGCGATCGCGCTCATCATCGGCGTGAACTTCGCCAACGACTATTCCGACGGTATCCGGGGCACCGACGACGAGCGGGTCGGCCCCATGCGGCTCGTCGGGTCGGGGGCCGCCCAGCCGTCGGCGGTCAAGGCCGCCGCCTTCGTGTGCTTCGGGATCGGCGCGATCGCGGGACTGGTCCTCGCGGTGACGACGGCCTGGTGGCTGGTCGTCCTCGGCGCGATCTGTATCGCCGGGGCGTGGTTCTACACCGGCGGGTCCAAACCGTACGGCTACTACGGCCTCGGTGAGATCGCCGTGTTCACCTTCTTCGGTCTGGTTGCGGTGCTCGGCACGCAGTACGTCACCTCGGGCCGGGTCGACTGGGTGGGTCTGGTGTGCGCGATCGCGGTGGGCTCGATCTCCACGGCGGTGCTCGTCGTCAACAATCTGCGCGACATCCCCAGCGACACCGAGTCGGGCAAGATCACCCTCGCCGTGCGTCTCGGCGATCGGCGTACCCGTGGCCTCTACGTCGGCCTGCTGGCGGTACCCCTCCTCGCGAGTTGCGTTCTCGCCCTGGCAACCCCGTGGTCACTGATCGGTCTCGCGGTCGCGCCCGTCATCTGGCTCGCCGCCCGCCCGGTTCTGCGAAAAGCGGTGGGCCCGGGTCTCATTCCCTCCCTGGGTGCCACCGGTATCGCGATGCTCGTGTGGTCGATCCTCGCTGCGATCGCGTTGGCCGTCGGCTGAATCAGATATGCCTCAGCGGCATCTCGTGCTGATCGTCCCGACCCGAGGATCTCGGCGTCAGTACGGCTGCAACGAGTATCGGCTTCCGCCGCGCGCGGCGTTGCAGAACAGGGTCCGAGCCCTCGAGTCGCGCGCCATCGCGGCGGTGTTGACGCACGATTGACCGGACGATGCGAGCACGACATTCGGGTTCTGGGGTGTCACACGGCGTTCCGGTGCCCACACATATGTTCCGGTACCACGGACCTGGACACAGAACGCCCGCTTGTTGGTGATCGTGTGGCCCTCTTGCCATTTGAACGAGCTGCAATAGTCACCGAAGCGGACGTCGGGGACCGGGATGAACGGCGGCCACCAGTCCACCGACGCGAACGGTGAGGTTCGGGGAGCGGGCTGCGGCGGCAACTGCGGTGGTGTCTGACGCGGAGCCGACGGGGCCGGCGGTGCTGGTGGCGCCGGCGGCGTGGTCTGCGGACGCGATCCCGATCCGGAGCCGGTCTCGCAGGCGATGCCGTCGTTGTCCCGATCGAGTGCCGAGCGATATCCCGGGTCACCGCGATAGAGCGGCGCGGCGCCGGCAGCGCGCGCTTCGGAACAATTCGAGTAATACGGTGCACTCTGGGCGGGGCCGGCGGCCAGTGCCGACCCTGCGATTCCGGCACCGATGAGACTCGCACCGATGATCATTCGACGGATCCTGCTCATGTTTTCACTCCCGAGAAAGGCGATGTCGTCGTCATTGTGCCGTGCCGTGGCCGGTTTGTCGGCATTGTTCGTGTCCGTCGATCAGGGGAAATCCGGTCGTCGCTTAGCCGTGGTCGGTAGCCACCCCGCCGTCGGTGAGAGCATCTCGCAGCGAACGGATCTCGTCCCGCAGCTCCCGGATCTCGGCGGCGGTCGCCGCGCGTTCGGCGTCGTCCTCCTCGGCGACCCGCTGCACGATCCAGGAGGCGATGGTGGCGGTGATGACGCCGATGAGGCTGATCCCGCCGAGCATCAACAGCACGGCCACGATGCGGCCGGTGATGCTCACCGGCGCGAAATCGCCATAGCCGACGGTCGTGACAGTGACGAACGACCACCACACCGCATCGCCGAACGAGGTGATCGTCGCACCGGCGTGCCCCCGCTCGGCGTCGTAAACCGCAAGGGAGGCAACATAGATCAGCAACACCGAGCTCGCCGCGGTGTAGACGATCACCTTCCCGCGGATGGCGCCGCCGATCGCCTTCTGCAACGCGCCGACCAGAACGACGAGACTTATCAGTCGCAGCGGCCGCAGCATCGGCAGGACGACCACCGCGAGGTCGAACAGGTGCCGGACAAACCAGCGCCCTCGTTCAGGAGCGATCACCAGACGCACCGCGTAGTCCACGGCGAAGGCCACCCACGACACCACCAGCACGACGCGCAACACCGCGATCCAGACGCTGTCGGGGTGCCCGAGGATCTGAAAGGAATACGCAACCAAGAAGATCGTCGCAATGATCGCCAGGGGCCACTGGGCGCGGTGCTCCCATCCGGCGAGCAGGTCGACGCGGTGGTCTCGGGATGTGGTCATCTCGCCTCATTCGTTCTCGGTACGCTCACGGTTCGCGCCGTGTCTGCCGAGAATCATCACCCGAGCACATCGCCGAACGCAGCAATTGGCCGACGCGCGTGCCCCTAGTGCGCGGCCGCCACCTCGGGGGTCGGACCGTCGACGACGGTGCCGTGGGGTGCTGCGGTGTCGCCCGGATCGTCGCCGGGCTGGCCGTCGGGTGGATCGCTGTCGGGTGTAACGGTTTGTGTCGCAGGGGAATTCGTCGCCGGTGACGTCGCCGTCGGCGTCTGTGAGGTCTCACTCGGCGTCGCGGTGGCCGTCGTGCTTGTCGCGCCACCACCGGCATCGCCACCACCGGCATCGCCACCACCACCGCCCGGAGTTTGCGTGGCATCGGTGTCCGGTGTGGTCTCCGGGGCGGGCGCCGCGGGGGCAGCCGACGGCACCACGGGCGCGCTCGACGGCATCGGCACGACCGTTTGCACGACGTCGGGAACCGGCGCCGACGGCGTCGGTAACAGCAGACTGAGCACCTGCTGGGTTCGGACCAGCGCACCTGGGTCGGCGGCCTGGATCGCGGCACTGGCCGCGTCGAGCAGATCCTGCAGGACGTCGGCCGGCACGAACGCGCTGATCGTCGTGCCCACCTCGTTCCAGACCTCGTACCCGGCGACCTTGCCGCGATATCGGCTGGCCAGCAGCTTCGCGAAGTCGGCGAATTCGGCGGTGGACGACGCCGCCGGGCCGGACGACGGCGTCCACGGGGAGTTCAGCGACGCCACGATCACCACGGTCATCCCGCGTGCGCGTGCCCCGTCGACGATGGCATCGAGCCGCGCCCACCCGTCGCCGTCCTGATGGAGGAAACTCAGCGGGGCTCCGACCCTCAGGTCGGTGACGCCGAGAGCCTGCAGATCGTCGAGCGTGGCGTTGAGCTGGGCGTCGGACATGCGATAGATCTGGTCGTCGGTGACGCCCAGTTGCGTCGGTTCCTCGGCCACCGAGGACAGCGCCACCTGCAGGTTCGTGGTGGTTGCCGGCTCGGCGCTCGGCAGTGACCACATCGTCGCCCCGACCATCGTCCCGGCGATGCCGACCGCCAACACACCCGCGCCGATCCGGCGCGCAAGAGGCGTGGCGAGCGCGTGCATGACAGGACTTTCTCAGGTTCGATATGGACGTTCCTCAGAATTGTTCCGTAAAAGCGCGCGACACGGAAGTGACAGGGTGTCCTTCGGCCGGGTGAAAAGCGTGTGCCGGGAGATTTCCTCAGGTGGGGGTGGGGAGACCAAACGCCGCGAGCACCGACTTGGCCCACAATTTCTGGCCCGCCGCGTTGGGGGTGACCCCGTCGGACATCAGCGACGCCCGAGCAGCCGGATCGGCGGGAAACGCCGAATACACGTCGATCACCTGAATACCCTGCGCATCCATCGCCGACGCATACCCCGACACCTGATCGCTGTTGTCGGAGTCGCGCGGCGGGTTCTGTTTGACGACGGCGATGCCGGCGTCGGGGAACTTCTTCTGCAACGCCGCGATCAGCGGCTGCACCTTCGTGGCCAACGGCGCGTTCGCGTCCTCGGTGAGCCCGAAGTTCACCAGGATCAGGTCCGGCGTGATCGCCGCACCGCTCGGCGAGGTGGTCAGCGCGGTCAGGTTGTCGACCGCATACTGCACGTTCTTGCCCGCGGCCGAGCCGTTCCAGTATCCGACGGCCCCGTTGGGGCCCGAGCCGAGTCCGACGGGAGCTCCGTATTTGGCCGTCTGGGTGTTCCAGTAGGCGGTCGCCACGGGACGGTCGAGCGATGTGCTGATCGCCTGCCCGAGCTGGGGTGCCCATCCGTTGGGCGAGGCGCCCGTCGAATCACCGAGGAGCAGCAGTGTCTTCGGTTGCTTCTGGTCGGCCTTGGCGGAGTCGATGAACTCGACGGTCGCCGGGGTGCCGGCCGGTTCGGTGGCACTCGGGACCGCCGGGGTACTCGCAGCGTTCGACGCCGGTGCCGTGCGATTCGACGAGATCACCAGGCCGACCACCAACACGATCACGCATACGATCATCACGATCCACGCCCACAACGGTGCAGAGTCGTAAATTCGCTTCACCAGGTTTTTCATCCGCGCATTGACTCCACTCACACCCACAACTCCCGATAAGTGGTCATCACGATAGCGGCCACCGCGGCCGCTCGCGCGTCGCGCATCGGTGCTCCGGCCACATTGTCGTCCGGTCGGACGAATTCGTTCTCAGCAATTCCCCGCCGCCGGACGATTCGCAAAGCGGTCGGCGATCCACTCGCCCAGCAGTGGACCGGGGTCCAGGGAATGGCCGGCGCCCTCGCGCCGGACGCGCCGCACGGAGTCGCCGAGTGTGCAGCCTTTCCGCAACGTCGCCTCCATGCGGTCGACCGGGATGATCTCGTCGACGCTGCCGTACATCGCCAGGATGGGCACGTCAGTGTGGCTGTGGGGCAACGACATCGACTCGAGGACGCCACGCAGATCCGCGGCCGCCGTGGTGCTCGCGGTGAAGACGGAGGTGTCGGCGGCCTGGATTTGCGCGGTCAACGATGACGTGTTCGCCGTACACGACACCAGCGTGGCCTCTCGCTCGGCGGCCACGCCGTGCAGGTAGTCGTCGGGGTCGATCCGCGAATTCGCCTGTGCCACACCCTCGATGAGGATCGGATACAGCCAGCGCTGTGCCGGGGTCAGCTCACCCGATTGGGCACGGTCGACGAGGTAGCCCGCGTCGAGCAGCGGGACCGAGGCCACCGCGCCCAGCATCGAACCGCTGCCCCGGCCGTACCCGGCGAACTGTTCGGCGCTCGCCCACGCCGCCGCGCCGCCCTGCGACGCGCCGACGGCAACCCAGCGCGCACCGATCGTCGGTTCCTTTGACCGGGCTGCGCGGACCGCGTCGATCACGTTGTAGGCCGCGGTCCGCGGTTCGAGGTAGGGATGCGGTGCCGTGGTGGTCCGCAGCCCGAGTCCCTGGTAGTCGGTGGTCGCCACCGCGTAGCCCGAGTCGAGGAATGCCGCAACCGCTTTCAGATCACCGAGCATGTCCGGCCGGTCGGAGGGCCCGCAGTCGCGGGTGACCCCGGTCGTGCCGTGCGCGTAGGCGATCAACGGCCAGCCGCCGGCCGGGCGGGTCCCGCCGGGTACGAACACCGCCCCGGAGACCGTCGTGGTCGTCCCGTCGACACCCGACACCGACCGATAGACGATACGGCTTGCCCGCGTTCCCGACGGAAGACTCGTCGCCCATTCGGCCGGCGCCTCGGTGGTGCTCACGACCTGCCCGCGGACGGCGAGCGCGTCGGCGCTCGGTGCGGGCGAGGAGTACGCGGCCGACGAGACGGTCGTCGCGGTGGGCGTGCACGCTCCGAGCGTCGGAGCGCACAGCACGGCGACGACGCCGAGGATCGCTCGGCGTCGAATCGGGGGAACGGGCCACACCACACGAGAACGGTAGCGCCCGGAGGTGGCCCGGATTGCATTGGTGTTGCCGGTAACCGATTCTGTTGGGCGTGGGACTCACGCTCGGGGGCACAGACATCGACGCCGCGACACTCGATGCCGCCGCGAGCGCGCCCACGCGTCGCCGCGCCGGCACGCCACCCGACCCCGCGCCGGCGCACGTGGTGACCCCGCCCGCCGACAACGAGGTCTATGAGTATCTCGGCCCGCAGATGCGCTGGATTCACCTCGTCATGCTCGTCGCGTTCGGTTTGGCGGCGTGGTCGCTGACCGCGTTCGCCACCGCCCACCCCGTGCTGTGGCCGGCGCTGATCGTCCTCGCCGTCAACGTCGTCGGCACCGTGGCGTCCCTGGTCACCGGACTCGGCACCCGACGTGTGACCTGGCGCACACACCAACGGCTCGCTGCCACATGGGTTCCCGACGTCGGACGGTTCGTCTCGGTCGATGTGTTCCTGCCGACCTGCGGCGAGAGCCTCGACATCCTGCGCAACACCTACACCCACGTCTGTCGACTCGGATGGCCGGGCACTCTCGCGGTCCACGTCCTCGACGACGCCGATCGTCCGCAGGTCGCCGGTCTCGCGGCCGAATTCGGTTTCGGCTACCACGTGCGCGGTGATCGCGGGCATCTCCGCAAGGCGGGCAATCTGCGGCACGCGTTCGACCGCACCGACGGTGACGTCGTGGTCATCTTCGACGCCGACTTCTGTCCGCGCCGAGACTTTCTCGCACATCTGATGCCGTACCTCGACGACCCGGAGGTCGCGGTCGTGCAGAGCCCGCAGAGCTTCGCCACCACCGGACAGATGGGGTGGATCCAACGGACCGCCGGCGCCACCCAGGAGTTCTTCTACCGGTGGGTGCTGCCGTCGCGTGATCGTCTCGACGCCGCCAACTGCGTGGGCACCTCGGCGCTCTATCGACGCTCGGCGCTGCAGCGTATCGGCGGCTTCGCGCCCATCGAACACAGCGAGGACCTGCACACCGGCCGGCACCTGCAACAGGCGGGATTCCGGATTCGCTATGTGCCGGTGGTGCTTTCACGCGGGCTCTGTCCCACCGATCTCGCCGGCTTCCTGAACCAGCAGTATCGCTGGTGTATGGGATCGCTGTCGCGGATCGCCAATCCCGCTCTGGCGCAGGATCGCCGGCGAATGACGCTCGGTCAGTTGATCGCCCACTGGGCCGGTGTCTTCTACTATCTGACGACGGCGCTGAACGTCTTCTTGTTCTTCGTGCCGGGCATCATCATGCTGGCGGCATTCCCCGAGGACATCCGGCCGGCCCAACTCGTTCCGTTCCTCGCCGGCTTCTGGGTGTATGTGGTGGTGTTCCCGCTGGTGTCGCGGACACACTGGCGTCTGGAGGTGCTGCGCATCCAGATGGCCTACAGTTTCGCGCACGCGGTGGCCATCGTGCACAAGCTCATCGGACGCGAAATCGGTTGGGTACCCACCGGTGCCGTCGGTGTGAGCAACACCCTCGCTCGCACCATCAGTGCGCTCGGCGCGGTGTCGTTGAGCGCCTCACTCGTCGGGTTCTGGGTGTTCGCGATCATCGACGTCGCCGACCGCGGACTGCCGATGTTCTGGATGATGATCGGATTCGCCGGCGTCTACAGCTATCTGGCGGTCCCGCTGCTCGTCGAATTCCTGCGGGTGCTCATCGCGCGTGACCGAAGGACCCTCGCATGACAGGGGAGTGGACGGCTCCGGAAGACGTGGCCGCACCGGAGCCCGGCCCACCGGACCCCGGCGATCACGTATCCGTCCACCCGCATTCCGGCCCTGCGGATCCCGGCCCTGCGAACGATCCCACCACCGGCCGACTGCCCGTTCCGGACGGCCTGCCGCGGCCGCCGATCACCGAACGCCGTCCGAGCGCACCCAATTGGAACCGGATCACCGCGTGGGAGGTCGTCGGTTACACCGTGGCCATCGTCTTCCTCGCCGCCGTGGCGCTCGGGGTCTTCGACATCATGCTGCCGTGGACCGCCTCGTGACCCGACCCCAGACCTCGGCGTTCTTCACCGACATCGCCGGATTGCGGGGCGTGGCGGTACTTCTCGTCGTCGTCTTCCACTCCCGGGTACCCGGCTTCGGCGGGGGCTTCGTCGGCGTCGACGTGTTCTTCGTCATCTCGGGTTTCCTCATCACCGGCCTGCTCATCCGCGAGTTCGAGCGGTCGGGGACCTTGTCGTTCAAGGGGTTCTACGCACGCCGCGCCCGACGGATCATTCCCGCCGCAGCGCTCGTGATCGTGGTGTCGTTGATCGGTGCGGCGCTGACGATGCCGCTGCTTCGGGTGTTCAAACAGTCCATCGATCTGCTTGCCGCGGCCGCGAATCTGGCCAATTGGCACTTCATCGCCCAGAATGCCGACTATCTCGCCGGCGCGATCGACGGCAGCCTGGCGACCCACTTCTGGTCTCTGGCGATCGAGGAGCAACTCTACTTCGTCTGGCCGCTGACGATCTTCGGTGCTGCGGTCCTCATTGCGAGAACCCCACTGCGCAAACATGTCTCGATCCGCTGGTCGATCATGCTGGTGGTCGGGGCGGTCACCGTCGGCTCACTCGTCTGGGCCATCCGGCTCCCCCCGATCGACCCGGCGACCGCCTACATGGCCACCTACACCCGCGCCTGGCAATTCGGGGTCGGCGGCCTACTCGCCGTGGCCGAGCCGTTGCTGATCGGTGCGGCCCGACGTATCCGGCCCACGAGATGGCTGGCGGCAGCGCTGGGCTGGGCGGGGCTCGCGGGCATCGTCGCCTCGGTGGTGACGATCAGCGCGAGCACCCCGTACCCGGGCACCGCCGCTCTGCTCCCGACCGTGTCGACGGCACTGATCATCGCGTCCGGGCAGGTGATTCCGGCCGACATCGGCACCCGCGCAGGCAACGTGTTCACCCCGGGATTCCTGCTGTCGTTGGCGCCGATCCGGTTCCTCGGACGCGTCTCCTATGCGTGGTATCTGTGGCATTGGCCGGCGTTGGTGTTGTTCGAGACACAGACCGGCATCACGTCGTGGCCGGCGCTGCTGGCCGTCGGCGGGGTGTCACTGGCGATCGCCACCGCCTCGACGTTGTTCTTCGAGGAACCGATCATCGCCAACACCGAACTGCGACGCAATCATTCGGCGTCGCTGTCGGTCGGGCTCACCGGGCTCGTCGTCGGCCTCGCGGTCGCGATGACCGCTGGCGTGATCACCGTGAAGGTGGCCAGTCGCGACACCGTCAGCAACGCCGCGCTGAGCTATCAGTCGGTGTTCGGGCAGGAGAATGCCGCCACATCCGGACCCGTGGTGCCCAATCCGTTCCAGGCCTACGACGATCGCCCCGAGCCCAACGACTGTCTGGTCCGTGTCGGTGAGTACGGACCCGGACGCGAATGCGCCTTCGGTCCCGGCGACGGTATCCCCGTCGTCCTCTTCGGCGATTCACACGCCGAACAATGGTCGGAAACCGTGCGCGACATCGGCAATGCGCACGGCTGGCGGATCTACCAGTTCACCAAGGCGGCGTGTCCGGCGCAGGAGCTCCGGCCCCGACCCGGCCGCCCCGACCCGTTCAACGCCGAGGACTGTGTTCGTTGGCGAGACGATGCCTTGCACCAGATCGCCGCGCTCGCACCGAAGATCATCATCTTCTCGTCACTGTCGACCTACGTTCCCGACTACGGCGAATCGGCACGAGCGTGGGACGACACCCTCGCCGCATTGCGCGCCACGGGTGCCCGACTGATCTACATCGCCGACACCCCGTACCCGAACTTCCAGATCGCCGACTGCATGTCCGGTGCCCTCGACGACTGGGCGCGTTGCGATTTCCGCCTCGACGACGTCACCCGTCACGAACCGATCCTCACCGAACAAGCCCGCGGCCGCGACAAGGACATCATCACCCTGTCGGTCAACAACCTGCTCTGCGAGAACGACACCTGCGTCCCGGCCCGCAACAAGATCCTGCTGTACCGTGACGAATCTCATCTGACCGCCACCGCCGCACACGTTCTCGAACCCGCCCTCACCCGTCAGCTGGACAAACGCCGCTTCGACTACAACGCCCGCTGAGCGGTGTTGGGGTTGACCCCGTTTCCCGGACATCTTGATGGCCAGTGTGAGGCTGGCGGG
>NZ_MVPX01000518.1:0-21297 GCF_002043085.1 Gordonia sp. i37
CACTCAGACAGGGCATTTCGTCTACCCCTCACCGCCCGAACAGATACAAATCGGTGGATCGAGGCTAAGCCTTATCCGCAGGAGTTCCGCGACGATGTGGTCCGGGTAGCCCGAGACCGTGAACCTGGCGTGACACTCGCGCAGGTCGCGAAAGACTTCGGGATCCATGAGATGACCCTGGCCAAGTGGATGCGCCGCGTCGCCATCGACGACGGACACAAGCCTGGAACAACGTCGACCGAATCTGCCGAACTGAGAGAGCTTCGGAAGCGGAATCGGTTGTTGGAGCAGGAGAACGAGGTCCTGCGACGGGCTGCGGCATATCTGTCGCAGGCGAACCTTCCGGGAAAAGGCTCTACCCGCTCGTGAAAGAGCTCGCCGCCGACGGAATCCCCGTCACGGTGACGTGCCGGGTACTCAAGCTCTCCAGACAGCCCTACTACCGGTGGCTCAGGGACGCGGTCACCGCGGCAGACTGGGTCGAAGCGGAGCGGGCGAACGCCCTGTTCGACGCGCATCGTGATGACCCGGAATTCGGGTACCGCTTCCTCGCCGATGAAGCCGAAGCTGCTGGTCAGCCGATGAGCGGGCGGACGGCATGGCGGATCTGCTCGGCCAACCAGTGGTGGTCGAGCTTCGGCAAGAAACGTGGGAAGAACGGTAAGAAGCCGGGCCCGCCTGTGCACGACGACCTGGTCGAACGCGACTTCACCGCCGACACACCGGACCAAGTGTGGCTCACTGATATCACCGAGCATTGGACCGACGAGGGCAAGCTCTACCTCTGCGCGATCAAAGACGCCTGCTCGGGGCGGATCGTCGGCTACAGCATCGACTCCAGGATGAAGTCCCGTCTCGCCGTGACCGCTCTGGACAACGCTGTTGCCCGCCGAGAGGACGATGTTTCGGGTTGTATTGTCCATTCGGACAGGGGCTCTCAATTCCGGTCGCGGAAGTTCGTGTCCGCGCTCAACCGACACGGCCTGGTTGGGTCCATGGGCAGAGTCGGTGCCGCCGGCGACAACGCAGCGATGGAATCGTTCTTCGCGCTCCTCCAGAAGGACGTCCTGGACCGGCACCGCTGGAGCACCCGCGAGCAGTTGCGGATCGCGATCGTCACCTGGATCGAACGGACCTACCACCGACGCCGTCGTCAGGCCCGCCTCGGCCGGTTGACCCCGATCGAATACGAGACGATCATCAACACAGCCGCCTCAGCGGCATGACACCGAAACTGTCACCTGGTCGTGCAGCAGTCCCCCGGCTTTATGTTTGCTTTGCGGGGTGGGGTCGGTGGCGGCGTTGGGTGGGAGGGGTCGTTGGCTTTTGGGGCCACCAGCTTGCGTTGCCGAGGAGTGTGGCGATGGCTGGTACCACGATGGTGCGGACGATGAAGGTGTCGATGAGAAGGCCTACGCCGATGATGAGTCCGACTTGGGTCATGATGCCGATGGAACCGGCGATGAGGCCGAACATGCTGGCGGCGAAGATGAGGCCTGCTGAGGTGATAACTGAGCCGGTGTTGGTGACGGTGCGGAGCACTCCGACTCGGACGTTGTGATGTGATTCTTCGCGCAATCGTGAGACCAGCAGCATGTTGTAGTCGGCGCCGACGGCTACCAGGACGATGAACGCTAATAGGGGCACAGGCCAAGCGATGTCGGTGTGGAGTATGTGCTGAAAGATCAGGACGCCTATGCCCAATGCTGCGGTGTAGTTGAGTACGACGGTGCCGAGTAGGTAGATGGGTGCGACCAGTGAGCGCAGCAGGATGATCAGGATGATGCCGACGATGGCCAGGGTGGCCAGGGCCAGGAGGCGGAAGTCGTTGGTGAGCAGTCGTTGCAGGTCGGCGTTGATAGCGGGGAAGCCGGCGACGGAGACGGTGGAGTCGGTCAGGGTGGTGTTGGGTTTTGCGTCGTTGGCGACGGTGGCGATGGTGCTGGCCAGGCGCATGGCGTCCGCGCTGTAGGGGTCGAAGCTTGTCTGGACGGCGTAGCGCACGGTGTGTCCGTCCGGGGAGATGAATTGGCGCGCAACGTCGGCGAATTGCTGGTCAGCGAAAGCATCTTTGGGTAAGTAGAAGCCGGTGGCCGAGTCCGAGCCGCGGGTTTCGCGCGCGGTGGTCTGTAGTTGGGCGGCGAGCGTGGCCATGCCGGCGAGTTGTTGAAGGTTGCTGTCGACGAGTGCAGATACGCCTTCGGCGAGTGTTCGCGAGCCGGCGGCGAGTTGGGAGACCCCGGTCTGCAGTTGGGCGAGTTTGGTTGGCAGGTCTTGGGCCCCGATGGTTCCCAGCGTGGTCTCGAGGGTGGCGACGGTGGCGTTGAGTTGGTTGGTGACCGCGGTGAGGGGGGTGTCCATCTGCGCGAGCTGGGTGGACAGTGTCGTGATCTGGGTGAAGAACCCGCTGTCGCGGAGTGCGGCGAGATCGCGGGCTTGTTGGCGCAGGGTGCTGCATTGGGGTAGTTGAGTGCACAGCGCTGAGTTATCCAGTAACGGGAGCACTGAGGTGATTGTGGCTATGGCGGCTGATGACTGTTCGGCCAGGGCTGCTAGCTGAGGGGCGTTCTGCGCGGCTTGGTCGAGTTGGGGTGCGGCGGCGGTCAGTGTTTGTAGAAGTGGTTGGTATTGACCTATTTCGGCCCCGATGGTGGTGACTTGGTTAAGAATGCCAGCCAGTGGGGTGAGATTGGTGCGGATCTGTATGTCGAGTTGTTCGAGGCCGTCGGCGAGTTGGTCTGCACCAGAACGCAATTGTTCGAGGTCACCTTTGCGGGCTTGGCCCTCACCCACTGAGCCGGCCACCCGATCGCCGATCTGCCCGTTCTGCCAGGAGAGTTGGGCTTGTTCGAGTTTGGCTCCGGTCGGGCGAGTGACACCGACCACACGGGTGACGCCGGGGATCTGCGCAATCCGAGCTGCCATCTGATCAAGGTCGGCAAGTCCGTTGGTTGTTCTCAGATCGGTGGGCGAATCCACGACGACAAATTCCGCGATGGTGATGTCTTGCGGGAAGTGCCGGTTGAGCAGTGCGTAACCTTCGTTGCTGTCGGTGGTTGTGGGTTGACCGTCTCGGTCGTCGTAGGTGATCTGAATGCCCAGCGCGGTGACGCTCAGGATCGTCAATCCGACGAGGCTGACGGCCAGCAACGGCGCCGGGCGGCGTACGACGAGGACCGCGATGCGGTTCCAGTAGCGCCGCGTGAGGTCTTTGCGCGGGGCACCCCACCCCCATCGCGCAGCCCACAGCAGCACTGGCGGCAACAACGTGACGGTGGCGAGGAATCCGATGAGGATCGCCACTGCGCAGGCGGGGCCGAGGGTGGCGAAGACGCTGAGCTGCCCGAAGACCATGGCTAAGAACGCGAGAGCAACAGTGCTTGCCGACGCAAGGATCACCCGTCCGATGGTGGCGGTGGCATCGATGAGAGCGTCGGACGCGGCGGCGCCTTGGCGCAGCCTTTCGTGGTATCTGCTGATCACAAAGACCGAATAGTCCACACCGGCGCCGAGCAAGATGACGGTCATGAACGCAACGGTGAATTGCGAGACTGGCATGCCCAGTTCGCCTAACGCAGACATGACTCCGCGGGCTACGGCGAGACTGATACCGATGACCAGAAGCGGTAGCAACGCAGTGAACACCGACCGATAGACGATCAGCAAGATTATGGCGATCAGCACGACGGTGGCGATGGTGATGACCACCAGATCCTTTTCAGCGGTGACGATTTGGTCGCTGAAGGTCGCTGTTGGTCCGGTCACGTGGACTGTCGTGCTGGTGCCGGTAAAGACCTCTGCTGCGGTCTCGCGGATCGATTCCACAGCGTGGGCCGCCGTCGGCCCGCCGAGGCTGCCGCTGACCCCGACGGGCAAGTACCAGGCTTTGCCGTCTTCGCTGAGCGCTTGTCGGGCAGTGATCGGGTCGGCGAGCAGGTCGCGTACGGCCTGCACATCATCGCGGTCGGCGCGGAGCCGGACCACGAGGTCGTCATAGCGTTGGCGGGCGGGCTCGGTGAGTCCGGCCGGATCTTCCATTGCCACGAACACCGTGGTCTTCGCGCCCTTTTCGTCGAACGCCTCGCCCATGCGATCGAGCGCCTGAAACGACGGCACGCCCTTAGGAATTGGGTCCACCGATTGCTGGCGCACAACTGTTTCCAACTGGGGAAACAGCACAGCCAACACCACGGCAACAGCCACCCAGACGCCCGCTACCAGCGCTTTGTGCGACAAGACGAAGCGTCCCACCTGCCCCAGCGACCGGCTGTACTCACCGCGACCGGTCGATCGCCGAAGCTTCACCACTGCTCACGCATCCATCGCTGCGTTGGCATCGCACACCCTTCGACAAATGAATCAATCGGTATCACTACGCTACAGCATGTAGCGAAAGGAATGTATTGTTCGGCGACGCGGGACTATCGGATCAGCGGCGGTGGGCGGCGAGAAAGTCGTCGACAAGCTGTTCGCAGTCCGCGCCACTCATCGAGCGAAGGCCGGACAGCCGCGCGAAGACCAGCGGGCCCACGAGCTGGGTGATGGCCACGCCGGGATCGAACTCGTCGAGTTCCTTCTGGGCGGCGGCGCTCTGCAACACCTGATCGAACGGTTCCCGGTACTGCGCGATGACACGAGCGCGCAGCGGCGCGAGGGTGTTCTGCTGCTCCCCGGGCTCCTCCGGCACCATCGCCAGCCACGCCAAGGCGGTCAATTGCAGTGGCGCCTGCTCGATCAACGCAGCCTGAGCACGGACCAACCGCACCAAACTGTCGCGGATTGGTCCGTGCGCGTCAGGGACGTCGGCGTGGGGCAACAATCGTTCGAACGCCGCAGCCAACAAATCGGCGGTGCCGTCGAAATGCCGGTAAAACGTCGTTCGAGCCACCCGCGACATCCGGGAGACCGCCCCGACCGTGACTGCATCAACCCCGCCGGTCTTCAACAGGGCAGATGCCGCATCAACCAACCGGTTGCGTGAACGAACCAAACGCGGGTCTTTGTCATCCATCACGTCCTTGGACCGAGGACCCGCGCCGCGCCTGGCCGCCATCACCGCACCCACACTCCCATCCCCGAGACTGCTCTCGGGCGCCTGGCGATCTTGGTTCGCACGAAGTGCTACTGATAATAGCGAAAGTCGAGGAGTGTCCGCCGGGCTAGTCGTGCAATTCACCTGTTCGACACCCCGACCCGGCAGGAAGGTCGGCGCCACGGTGCCCGCCTCCGGGGTACCTTCGGCGAAGGGTTGGTAGATCAATTCGGGGCTTGGCGGCAGGGCTGGGGTGGGTACTGCTGAAGGGTGAATCGCCCCGGGTCTGGTGGAGGCTCTGAATCCACGGGAGGATGAGGAGCATGGCAGCACCGAGGAAGTACCCCGACGAGCTTCGGGAGAGAGTCACGAGGATGGCTGTTCAGTCACGGCGCGATCCATCGACGAGGTCGGGCACGTTCCGCCGTGTGGGCGAGCAACTGGGGATCAATCCCGAGACTTTGAGGAACTGGGTTGTGCAGGCCGAGGTCGACGAGGGGCACCGTCCCGGGACCACGACCAGCGAGTCCCAGCGCCTGGTCGAGCTGGAGAAGGAAGTGCGTGAGCTGCGCAGGGCGAACTCGATCCTGAGGTCGGCCTCGGCTTTTTTCGCGGCGGAGCTCGACCGCCCACAGCGTTGATCGTGGAATACATCGACCAGTACAAGCATGAGTTCGGCGTCGAGCCGATCTGTCGGACGCTGACCGCAGCGGGCACGCAGATCGCGCCGAGCACGTACTACGCGTTCAAGACCCGACCACCCTCGAAGCGAGCACTGCGCGACGAGGAACTGCTGATCGAGATCCACCGCGTCCACTCGGCGAACTTTGGCGTCTACGGGGCGAAGAAGGTCCACGCCCAACTGCGTCGCGAGGGCGTCGTCGTCGCGCGCTGCACGGTCGAGCGGCTCATGCGCGTTGCGGGGTTACGAGGGATTAGCCGAGCCAAGGGCCCGCGCACCACGATCTCCGGTCGCGGCCCGGATAGTCGGCCTGACCTGGTCGATCGCGACTTCACTGCAACCGCTCCGAACCAGTTGTGGGTCGCGGACATCACCTACTGCCGCACCTTCGTCGGCTGGGTGTATGCCGCGTTCGTCATCGACGTGTTCTCTCGCCGCGTGGTCGGCTGGCAGCTCTCGAAGTCGCTACGGACCGACCTTGCGCTGGACGCGTTGGAGATGGGCATCTGGACCCGCGATCGCGCAGGCCAGTCGGTCACCGGGCTCACGCACCACAGCGACAAGGGCGTTCAATACGTCGCCATCCGCTACACCGAGCGTCTTGCCGAGGCTGGCGCGGCCGCCTCGGTCGGTTCCACCGGCGACTCATACGACAATGCCCTGGCCGAGGCCTTCAACTCGCTGTTCAAGGCCGAGCTGGTCCGCAACCGCGGGCCCTGGAAGAATATCGACGACCTCGAGATCGCGACCGCGGAATACATCGACTGGTTCAATCACCGGCGATTGCACGGCGAGATCGGCATGATCCCGCCCATCGAGCTCGAGGACACCTATCATCACAACCACCCCGCACCGGTACCCGCCGACGCGGCACTTGCGAGCCTCTGACAAACCCGGGGCGATTCAGTCTTGATCGACCCGCTTGGGTTCGACACCGGAATCCATCTCTGACTCCGCACACCGGAGCACAACGGCCAAGACCTCTGCGACAGCGGGGCCGCTCTGCGCGCTGGCGGGCGGCGAGACGCCCGCCGGGGCGAACGGCAACGTCATCATGCGAATGGCCTCAAGCGTTCCCAGAGGGTCGTAGCCAGCGAACCCCTCGACGAACTGCGTCGCCGCATCATCGATGCGCCGCTCAACCTCCGCTGCAGGGTCGGTCGCTTTCGAGACGTCTGAAAGCAACCCAGCAGTATCGAAGGCGCGCTCCAGCACTACCTGAACGTGTTGGTCGGCGTGCCCGGCTTTAGTAGCGTCCTGGCGGCGCTTCTTGTTCCGCCGTTTTCGGGAGGACTTGGATGCCATCAAAACGGCGCCTTCCCTTTTGCCCACTGCTTGGACCAATCGCCTCGGATGCCGGTGGCGTTGAAGTCACCGAGGTCGGTGGTGGCGAATGGGTTGTCGAGGTAGCGGACCTCGTCGTGCTGGGCGCCACGCGGGTCGACGCGGACGAGAGCGAGGCGGTAACGCGGGGCGGCGTTCTTACCAACCATCACCTCGTTGTGGGTGACGAAGAAGTCGGTCGCTCCTTCGATACGCGCTTTGACCTCGATGCGGTAGGTGTCGCCTTTGGCGTCTGTGGAGAGGATGTCGAAACCGGGATTGTTGAAGGCCTGCTCGACGGGCTTGCGTCCGAGTTCACGTTCACGGGCCATCACCAAGTCGACACCGCGGCGTTCGACCTCTTTGGTCTCCTTCGCGTGGATGGGCGCGGTCGCGGGTAGGTCGGTCTCCAGTATCCCGACGGGGAGCACCAGTGCTGCGGTGACGATGCGTGGTGGCTTGGTCGACATAAGCTGCTGGTGGTCAAGCAGTGCGAGCCTCTTGCGTAGACGGGCGTCGAGTTCGACGGCCTTACGATTCAGGCTCTCCGATGATTCTTTCGGTTTCTCACCGGCGCGTTCCTTTTCCGCCGCGACGGCGGCATCGAGGATGAGGCGGTCGCGTTCACCTTCGAGCCGCTTGATGACCAGGTCACGTGCCTTACTCAACTCCGCGAGGCGCCTCGGCTGAACGTCGTCGAGGTAGTCGGGGAGTTGGTTGGCGATAATCCAGCTCGTGGTTTTGTCTTCAGCACCTGCCAGCCACGGGAGGGTGCGGGCTGTATCGGTGACAGCGTTCTCGGGTGCCGCCACGCAGTCCAGGTAGGGCGCGGGGCCGGCAGGCGTCACGGTGCCGAAGCTGTCGACGTATGCGTAGCCGAAGCGGCGTGCGACGGACTCTCCGGTCGCGTCGGCGACCTCTTCGATCACGCCGACGAGCAGGTGTGTCTCCTCCAGCGTCGAGGAAACCAAGATCGTGCCTCGGTTGAGGGAACCACCGAACTGTCGCACGGACTCGTCCATGACCGCGTCGTGCAGCGGATGACCCGGGGCGAGAAGGTCGGCGCGGCTGAGTTCGTCGGCGTGGACCTTGCCAAGATCGAACGTGACTCGGTCGTACTTGGTTGCGATCGGCCCTGTGCCTGCGGCGCGTATTTGCTGGGGCACGTTCGCGATCTCGTAGCGACCCTGTTCGCGCCTCACGATGCGGCCGCCGAGGCGGGCGAAGGCGGCCTTGAATGCCATCTCGATGTAGTGCGGTTGAAGGCGGCGGGCGCGTGCTTCGTCCATTGCCGCGCGCAGTGCATGCAGGTCGGCCTCGGCCAGGTTCTCCGACGCCAATGCCCGTTCGTCGAGGAGATCCTTGAGTCCATCCCCGACCGACGCGTCGATGACCTCATGCATTTTAGCCTTGACGTCGGGGCGCTCGCCGTGCTGGATGGCATCGAGCAGGAGGTTGCGCAGCGGGGTCTCGGTGAACGCCTCGCCGAGGACGTCGAAGACTTTGCCACCGTATGTCTGACGCATCTGGTCGAGCTTCTCCAGCAGGCGGGTGAAGACTTCACCCTCGCGGGTGTTGGAGGCTACGAGGTTCCAGAGTCGGCAGACCTCTTCTTGGCCGATGCGGTGGATGCGGCCGAAGCGTTGCTCGATGCGGTTGGGGTTCCACGGCAGGTCGTAGTTGACCATCAGGTGCGCGGCCTGAAGGTTAAGCCCCTCTCCAGCGGCGTCGGTTGCGATGAGGATTTGGACGTCGCGGTTCTTGGTGAACTCCTCGGCGATCACGCGCCGCTCACCTCTGCGGACGCCACCGTGGATCGCCTTGACCGAGTCGGGCTTGCCGAGCAAAGAGCCGATCTTGGACTGGAGATAGTCAAGGGTGTCGCGGTGCTCGGTGAAGATGATGAACTTCCGTGGCCAACCGTTCGAATCGGTGACCAGCGCATTGTCCTGGAGGATCGTGGAGAGTTCGGTCCACTTGCGGTCGGTGCCAGCCTCGCGGACCTTCTTGGCGGTCGCAATCAGATCGGCGAGTTCGACAAGTTCTGCGTTGAGCTCCTCGACGGTCTGGGCGGCGGTGGCCGCGTCCATCACGTCTTCCTCAAGCTGCTCCAGTTCTTCGGCGTTGTATTCATCTTCGTCGAAGTCGCCCGAGCCGATGACGTCGTCGGGTTCCTTGTAGGTGCCGTTGAGGATCTCGGTCTTCTTGCGCTCCAGCCGTTCGGTGCGGCGGACGAGGCTCTTGTAGATCGCCTCAGGGCTGGAGGCGAGTCTGCGCTGAAGGACAGTCAGGGCGAATCCGACAGTGTTCTTACGCTTGCCGCCAAGCCTGTCGGCACGGTTCATGCCCTCGCGGACGTAGCGAGTGACGTCCTCGTAGAGGCCCTTCTCCCGCTCGGTCAACTCGTAGGGCACAGTTTCGGCGATGCGTTCAGGGAAGAGCTTCTTACCTTCGAACGTCAGCAGGTCTTCCTTGACCATGCGCCGCATGATTCCGGTGACGTCGACAGACTTCTTCTGCTTGCCCTCGAACCGATCGCGGTCGAGCAAAGTGAGGAAGAGCTGAAAGTCCTCTTCCTTGCCCGAGTGTGGAGTCGCGGTCATCAGCAGGAGGTGGCGGGTAATTTGGCCGAGCAGCTCCCCCAGCAGGAAGCGTTTGGTCTTCTCCAGCTTCCCGCCGAAGTAGTGCGCTCCCATTCTGTGTGCCTCGTCGACGATGATCAGATCCCACTCCGTCTCCTTCAGTTGGGCCTGGAGTGCCTCGTTGCGGGAGAGCTGATCCATGCGTGCGATCACGAGTGGGTTCGTTTCGAAGACGTTGAGGTTGATGTTGGCATCGATGAGCTGGTTGGTCAGCAGGTCGAACCGCAGCCCAAACTTGAAGAACAGTTCGTCCTGCCACTGCTCGACCAGTCCACCGGGAGCGATGATCAGGCACTGCTTGACGTCGTCGCGGAGCAGCAGCTCCTTGATGTAGAGGCCGGCCATGATCGTCTTGCCGGCACCGGGGTCGTCGGCGAGAAGGAACCGAAGCGGGGTCCGCGGTAGGAGTTCGCCGTACACCGCGCGAATCTGGTGCGGCAGCGGCTGCACGTCGCTCGTGGCGACGGCCAGCATTGGATCGAAAAGGCCGGCCAGCGAGATACGTTGGGCCTCGGCGAGGAGCTTGAAGTCGCTGGCGGTGGCGTCAAACGCGCGGCTACCGCTGGTGGCGACGCTGAGGTTGTCCTGGTCCTTGCGGAACACAACCTGTTGGCCAAGTCCACCTGAGCCGTTCTGGTAAGTGAGTGCGAGTGCGTCCGTGCCATGCCATTGAGCAGCGATGACAGTGATCACCTCTGCGGGAATGAGACCCTCGACTCGCAGACCGGGCTTCAACTCTTCAAGCTGCACGCGTGGACCTCCTCATTGCCAGCCCTCGAACGCTACCCGCCGATACTGACAGGTTCGCCATCGCCAGGAATTCAACGAGACCAAGCCGAGTGGCATTGCCAGGCCTTCGAACGCTTGCTGAGAAGCTGTCGAAGACTTCGCTGAGGTGCCGCCCGACGCCCGTCACCTCGAATTCCCATCGGCGAGTTCGCGCAATGCTCGCCCCAACTCCTCCGGAAGCGTGTCACGAAACACCCGATAAGCCGCCTTCGATTGTCGGGTCACCGGCGGCGGCCACGCCGGGCTGGTGTCCAACCCCCCCTGAGCAACCTCGCACCACATCCATGTCACCGCGTACGGGAGTGCGGCCGCGCGCCTCCTCGGACTCGCCGACCGCGCCCAATCGGTGAACCACGTGTCGGGCGTACTCGCGAGCTCGATGACTCGTCGCTCGAGCGCCCGAAAATCCCGTCGACGCGATAGTTCCCTCGCTGCCGCGCTGGCGGCTGCCGCGATCTCTGAAGGACTCGCGGCCAGTCGCGTGCTCGCCGCTCGCGATGTCCGTCTGCCAATGTCCGGGTCGAGTTCGATACTCGCTGCAGCAGTGGACCACGTCGACCCTGGCCGTTGTGCGCGCGCAATACACAGGGAGGCGTACAGCCGCCCCGTGCTTTCCTGCGTTGTCAGCATCCCAGCGAAATGACGACGGTAGGTGTGCTCATCGAGGAGTTGAGGGATCGCAGACAGCGGCAGATCGATCAACGCGTCGTGATGATCGATCTGCAGGCCGACATGGCGGCGGGCTGAAAGCACCTGGACCACCAGCCAGCTCAACACCGGACTCTTTGCCGCGCGATTGACGATCCATCCTCTCGGGCCGCCCGGGACGTCCGGGATCAGATCGAACCACTCGGCCAACCGTGCGACGGCGTCCGCACTCTCCGGACTGGACAGAATCCCATCCGCCTCCGCCAGTGCTTCACCGCGGGTGACTGCACTTGTCGGCGGCTGAATACCCCACCGAGGCCCTCGAAGCTCAGTTGTGCGACCAGCGGCTTCGGCTTGGAGATCTCCGGCCCATTCGACGAAACCCCTTGCGCGAGACCGGGATGCGAGGTGAAGTAGAAGAGTGGTTAAGTTTCGGACTTCTGCGAGGTACGCGGGGGGCGCGAGAGCGCCATCGAGAACGCTCGTTTCTTCGCCTTGGATAGCGGCCGTAACCCGTGTTGCGGTCCGAATTGCACCTTCGGATGCAGCCGTCGGTTTCTCTCTCAGGATGGAGTGTCGGCAGGGAGCCGAGAATCCGAGCGGATTCCCGCACGGCTGGTGTTCATCGAGCCGAGGACGCAGCGGACTGTGGTGTCGCGTTCGAAAGCGCCGGCTACATCTTGAACACTCAGCGACCAGGTAGACGCCGTGGTCGGGACACACTGTCGACACCGGTAGCTTCCACGACAGCTGCCAGATTCCGTCGTGCGATAGGCAGAGTGGGCATAGTTGCGTCCCATGCTGCGGGAACCACCCCTGGCAAACGATGGCGCGGTAGCTCGCCCGATCGAGCGGGTCGAAGCCGTCGAGGTTGAGTGGCGCGCCTCCGTCGTAACGCAACAAGGTCGAATTCTCGACGGCCGATGCCCCCAGCCCAGTGAGATCCACTATTCGGCCGACGAGCTCATCGCTAGGCCGGACCAGCATGAAAGCCGTCGAGACCGACGATCCGTCCCGGTTCTCCTTGAGCATGCGGACAAGACTCTTGGTCGTCAGATCGTTCACAAGTGCAATCCGCTCGAGGTACGAATCAAGCGACTCGCGTGGATCGATTGCAACTCGAGCGGGGAGCATTAGCTCAGAGGCTCCATCGCCGTCGCGGTTTGGTAGCGCCCGCAGTGGGCGAGCGACTGGAAGTCACGCGCCCACACGAGTCCGGTCCTCTTCTGAGACTCGGTCCGAATCCACCACACCGAAGTCTCCACTCCCAACCTGACGCACAAGATCTTCGTCGGCGACGCAGATCGCTTCGGCGGCACTGCGGAGGATGAGACGGCCTTCGGGGTTGAGCGCAGCGTCAAATGCTTTCAGGTGTTCGGCGTCTGGCCATGTACGCGGGCTATCACAGGTTGCATCGAACCACATCCAAGATGCGGCGAGCCGGGCGCAGCCATCGAAGTTCCGGGCGGCTGCGGGCAGGGTGCCGACCAGGTCCGGCGGGGCGGCTTCAATCCGTCTTAACGCGTCGCGGCGCTCACGGTAGTTGACGAGCTCGTCGAGGCATAGAGCTCGCGCCAGATTCATCGCATGGGCAATGTCGCTCTCGCGGTGGAAGATCGGAGTCCATTTCGGCCACGCCCCTATGCAAATCGAGTAGCTACCAGCTTTCGTCAGACGGTAGGTCGGCTCGTCGGCAAGGCTCCAATGATCGCGCAACCGAACACATTGACTGAGAAGTAGCGCGACTCTGGAACGCCACAACCACTGGGCGGGGTCGAGCACGAACGGTTCGCCTTCTTGCCGGTAGATCCCTGGGATGTGGTCAAGCGTCAATTGCGTATGGCCAAGCGCCAGCCGCATCAGATCTTCGCCGCGTGGATGGCGGACTGAGCTCTTCGGTAACCGCATGGTCTTGACAGTCTTCGCGCCTGTGCGGAGTACCCGTCGAGTGAAGACCTGCGAATCGGGTATTTCAGAATTCTCTGGTCGGACAGGAGTGGGACGTGGATGTGGAGATACTCGTGGTGTCAGCCACGTTCGCTGTTCTTCCCAGGCCATTGCGATGGCCAGTGCACGAACGGCAGGAGATCGCGGTAGCTCTTCCTCGGACTCGTGACTCGTCGCAAGATCTGCCGTCGCAGTGGTCACCAACTGAGCATCAGCTGGGATCCAGTGTGCAGATCCTCGACTGAGCCGACGAGCCACCGAGGGTAGTTCCGCACGGAGACACTCAAGTCGGTCGAGTGCATCGAAGTCAGTCGTAGATCTGTGTGCAGCGGACGAGACCTCCTTGCAGACCGACAGAATCCGATTGGGAACTCTGGTCAACTGCGCAGTGCCACTACCGGGCATCCCGATGAGGTGCCCGCAGTAGAAGCAGACCGGAGACAGAGCCAAAGCCCACTCTCGCCGTGCCACTCCGTTTGGGGCGCAACGGCAATGCTGACCCCACTCACTTGCCAGCCAGCCTTCCTTCGCGAGCACTCGACTATGGCAGTCATCAAGGGTCATCGCCGAAATGCGCGAGAATGGCTGGCGCGTCAGCGTGGCCAGGTGCCGCAGAATCGGCTCGTAGTCAGACGCTGATCGCGATAACTGACTTCGACCAAGGATCTTGGTGACGGTGGTGCAATTCGCCGTCGCCGCGCGCAATACGAAGGACTCCAGCGATTCATCGTCGGCTGGAATCGGTCGAGCAGGCAGATAGCCGATACGAGGCTCTCGCATGGATAGCCCCCTTCCGTTGTCTGCCGGTGACATCACACCCTGCTCTGCTTGCTGCGGCGCCGAAGATCGATTTCCGCCTCTGCTGCGTGCGCTCGTTTACTGAGGCGGACTTCCTTCAGGTGTTCTGGGTTGATCGTGTGCGTGCCGTCGGCGATCGCTGCAAGTGTCGCAATGCGGAGGAGGCGTGTCGCGTCACCGACGTAGCCCTGAGATCGCTTCCAGATGGGCCCCGCGAGCTGTGAAGTGAGAAGCCCTTCGCTTGCCCGAGGGAGATGCGGAAGGAGATAACCTTCCAGCCCGTAGAGCAGTTGCTGCCACGCGTGTTGCTCCTCCGAAGTCTCGATTCCGTAAGGACTGAAGCTCATTGGCTGGAGGCGGCCGATAAGCTGGGCATCGCTCATGGCTTCACTGGATTCGAGGTCTGTCCCAACCAGAATTAAGCTGGCGTTGAATTCGCCGAGCTCGGTGTTCATGTACTTCACGTGATCGAGGACCTCCCGGCCGCCCTTCCAGTTGGTACGCAGTAGATGGAAGTCGTCGATGAGAAGGGTGCGCACGCCGTGGCGTGCCAATGCCCTGACCGCGGCGGTTGACGTCTGGTGGGCGGCGCCGCTGGCGGATAAGCGGAAGAAGTCAAGGACTTGGGAGTTGAATCCTTTGACCATCGAGCCAGATTGCAGGTTGACCCAAACGACGGGGCATAGGTCTGCGTCGATCGTTGGCTGAGGGTTCCACGTGGGCAGTTCTGCAGGGCCTTTCGGTGCGCCTACGATCCATTCCACGTATTTCCTTGTGGCCCAGCGGCGGACCGCCGTGCTCTTCCCGAGCGTGCTTGCGCCTGTGACCGACGCTATTGCCTTCGCACCGGGGCCCGTTTCAGAATTCTCCTGCACGATCTCAGTGAGTCGGTCTGCGACTGCGCGGGTCTCGGCCGTTTCGACGTAGAGTCCATTCATCCATTGACGCAGCGCATCGACCGCCCGCGAGCGGTCCTCGGATGTCATCCTGTCCCAACCAGCCGACGTGTACAGAGGTGGTTCTGGCAACTCCGTTTTGGTGCAAGCCAAATGCCAAGCGAGAGAGTCCATCAGGAGTCGGCCCGCATCGTCGGCCACGGGACGTCGAGGATGTCCAAGGGAACGTCGTCCTGGGGTGAATCGGTATGGGGCGTCTTGGTGCGTGCTTCGTTGCCGCCCGACTGAGTGGCTTCGTCGCGGGTTGCACCTTGGGCTGCCTGAGCTTCTTCGTGGTCTTTGCGCGATTGTTCAACTCTGCGGTGCGCGGCTGACAGTTTGGCAGTCCAGTCAGTTGGAACGGGCCCAGAGGTGAGTTCCGTGAGCTCGTCGAGGATCTGCCGCTGCGCTGAGCCCCGACTCAGAATGTGGTTGCCGCCGCGTTCGCGGACGCGCCGCCTAACAGCCTGAACGATCGTATCGGTCATCGGCGCGTCAGTGAAGAAAGATCCTCGCCACGCAACGGGGCGTACACGGCCGGTCTCGGGGTGCGGGAACCAGATGCTCGACAAGTCGTGCGGGTCGACAAGAAAGGGAACCTTGTTGTCGTCGTCCCTGAACTGGCCCCGTGCGACATTCCGAAAATCATCGAGCAGCTTGCCGTCGTAGACCATCTCAGCAAACTCGACACCTGCGACTCCGACTGTGCCCCACTTGACCGGAAGCATCTGATAGATCATGTCTGCACGCTGCGGTACGTCGATACGGCCGGTGACGTCGAGCATGATGTCCCAGAGCTCCAAAGGACTGGTGCGAGCGGTGGGCTCACCACCGATAACCAAGCCTGTGTGCCACGACCGGTGGTAGTCCAAGGCGACGAATCGCCGAAGGTGTTCTTCCAGTTCGGCGGCCGTGACCAATGCCTCCTCGGCGACCAATCGACCGCGCTCCGAGGTATTGCGACCTTTGTAGCCGGGGAGCTGTTGAACGGCCCGTTGTAGCGTCTCGTGCCAGCGTTCAACGTGGGGGTTGTCCGTTGGCTTCTTCCCGCGACTGAGCAACAAGTCAATCCCGAAGTCGCGCAGAATCGCGCGGAAGTGATCGGACACGAAGATCGAACCGTGGTCGGCGCGGATCGCGTCCGGCATGACGCCAGGGATGTGGTGCTCTCCTTGAAGCGTAGTGAAATCGGGTGCAACACTTCTGCGCCCAACCTTGACCGCGACATCAGAAGCGTCGACGACTTGGGGCAAACCGGCCCAGCGCCAGTGACTGATGGTGGTGCCCTCCACCATCATCGAGAACGGGCGGCAGATGTCGTAGAGAAGTAGCCCGGCATCGATTCCATCGGCGCTCTTCGGCACCACGCGCAGTGCGAGGATCACTCTGGTGGCGACGTCGATTGCAGTGAGGATTTCGACGCTGAAGGGTCGCCCGAGAAGCGGGTCGTATACGAGGTTGTCCGCCCTCGTGGCGTCGATGGCGACTATTTGCCCAGGCCTGATTGCGGGGAAGTGCTCTTTGCCCGACACGCGCTGTAGCGACCGGCTTCTCTGGGTGCGGGTTGTTGCGCCCGCGCCCCGTTTGAGGTGCGCGAGATACTCTGCCGTCAGACGCTGCGGCGTGGAGACATCCACGTGCCCTGCACGCTTGAGCTCAACCTTGATCCGCCGATCAAGCTCGCTGATGTTGGCGTCCGCCCGATCTCCGTCCAGGGTGGCGAAGACCAACTCAGCAACAGTCCGATAGCGCTCATCGATTCGCTCCCACGTCTGTTCGCGACGCAGGGATCTGGCATCGAGGAGCCCGAGTAGTCCGTCGCGTTTCCATGCACGCACCCAGTTGCGGATGGTGCTGTCGACCGGAGCCGATCGCTTGATCTCACCGTTCGCGATGCGGCGTTGTAGGGCACGATCTCCCACAGCTTCTTGCTGCAACGCGACCGCCATCGCGCGACAGCGCGCCGCCTCGGAGACGCCGAAGCCTTCGCCGAAGGGTGGGCGCGGTTCGCCATCGCGCGCGAGTTCGGCGTGACCGTCCCGGTAGCCGGTCAGTATCTCATGCACGATTTCAAGTTTGTCGAGGGCGGCTCGGCGCGTTTCCTCAGACAGGCCATCCCAGTACGGGCGGAGCGCCGGTCTGATTGGCGCTACATCGCCATCGACCACGACTCGCACCTCTGCGAGTTCGGGCCAATCGACGTGCAAGGAATCGCCGACGCTGGTGCGGAGGTCTACGCCGGCCGCTGATACCGCTGTCACCAGACCGGTTCCCCACTCAGTCAGAAGTCGGCCACCGACCTCAACCACTGTGCGACTTGTGTCCACTACGCCACCAGTCCCGCGCGCACTGGCGTTTCCATCGTCAATCGCTTCGAGAGGTTGGTATCCAGCTCACCGGACCAGACCATGTGCCAGACCACGGCGATGGCCTCCCCGTTTCCGGTATCCAGACGAAATAGGGAGCCCAGAGTCGCGGCGTCGTTACTTGCTTCCTTCCCGATCTCGCCAGCCACCTGGTCATACCAGGAAGGCCTTCGGCGGTAGCCGTGCAGCCACAGAAGGTTTAGGCGTTCTACGCGGTCGAGTCCGTTGAATACCTCGTGACGCCATCCCACATTCGCGCAGGCGGCCTCGACCATTGCGACCTGAAGCTTGAATTTGTCGTCCATCTTGTGCGGCAGGCGTGCATTCCAGAGCGTTACCGCCCCGGTGTCGTCAAGGCTGAGTAAGTCGGGCGTGTTTTTCGCCGAGGACGATCCGCCCCGCTTCAGCTGACACGGTTGCGGTATCAGCGCGACGATATCGTTGAGCCGGTCCAGGCGTCGCAAGAGGTCATGCTCGAGGCCCGACTCGAGTTCTAGGTGGTCGCGCATGGTCAGTGAATACGCAGTGACAGGTATGTGCCGGTGACGTTCCGAGGATCGAGGCTTGCGAATCGGAACTACACGTGCGAGATCCGGCGGACCGTCGGACCGCCAGTTCAACACGCGGGACACCTTGTCGCCAGCGAATCGGAACCGCCACGTCACCGCCGCGCGGGAACTCTCGGTCAAGTGACACCTCCGCTTCCGCAGGAATTAGCACCAAATCTAGCAAGAAATCGAGGTCGAAGGGCTACTAAGGGAGCAAGTCGACAATCGGTCAGCGAGGCATTTCGGGTGATAGGCCGACGTCTCCTTCGCCCCATCAGCGGTCCGTGTCGGAAGGCTGCGATAGGTTGCTCCCATGGCCAAAGGCAATCAGGTCGCTCCGTCGACGAAGTTCGAGCAGACGCTGCAGGCATCGGCTCAGCTGCCGGGTGTGCAGATCAACCGGGAGGCCTTCCTCCGCAGAGAGCTGAAGCGATACTGCACCGACGAGCAGATCAAACTCGCTATCGCCACAACACCGGCCGAAGCAGGCGTAACACCTCAAGTGATCGACAAGATCGCCAACAGCGTGATCAAGTTCGAGACCGGCAAGGTGACGACACTTTCCACGGCAGCCGGCATCCCTGGAGGCCTCGCAGCGATCGGCACGGTCCCGGCTGATATCGCGCAGTACTATGGGCACCTTCTTCGCGTCGTCCAGAAGCTCGCCTACATCTACAGCTGGCCGGAGCTCTTCGACGACAGCGCCGACGGAATGGACTCCGCGACCGAAAGCATGCTCACGCTGTTCATCGGCGTGATGTTTGGCGTGAACGCGGCCCAGGCCGGCGTGGCGCAAGTCTCGAAGTTGATCGCAAGTGAAGTGGCCAGGAAGCTGCCGCAGAAGGCTCTCACCAAGGGTGCGATATATCCGGTGGTCAAGAAGGTTGCAGGGCTCCTGGGCATTCAGATGACCAAGCAGGTCTTCGCCAAGAGCGCAGCCAAGGTCGTGCCGCTGGTAGGCGCGTTTGTCTCGGGAAGCCTGACCTTCGTCACGTTCATGCCGATGTCGAAGCGGCTCCAGAAGCACCTCGCAACCCTTCCGCTGACCAAGCCCGGTCACGGAGTCACCGAGCAAGCGTCGAATCCGCCGAGCACATCCCCAAAACCAGCACCAACGTCATCTGCGAATTAGACGAGCTCATCCCACAAGCCAATCGCCGATAGCCTGCCGCCAGCCGCCGGTCACTTCAGCCCCTTCGTCGCCCGGTTTCACCCGCGCACTCGGCGATTTCCAGGAATAGATTCCCCGGCAAAATTAGCAGGAAATCATACCGAAACGCGGGCTACGGGCAACGCTCGCCTGACCATGTTTGCCCTAGTCAGGGCGATTCTTACGCCGTGATCAGGCTTGTTAAACAAGCGGGACCACCTTGCTAATCTTCGCTGCATCTCGACAACAGCAGTTCTCAGCCCCTCGCCATATCCACGAATCGGCTCAAATGTAGTTGGTGCGCAACGGTAATCGTGGCGGTTGGACCATTACGGTGCTTTCCGACGATGATGTCAGCCTCACCAGCGCGGGGGTCGTCGCGCTCGAATGCGTCGGGTCGATGAAGCAGGATCACCATGTCGGCGTCCTGCTCCAGGCTGTTGTGAACAGCGATACCATCTGCGATGAAGTTGTGCGTGCCGGGAACGGTTCCGTCGTACACGTCTTGTTCTCCGAGACTCTCAATTTCAACGATCCGATCCCAGTAGACATCGTTGGTACAGAGCATTTCGATGTCAGCGCTCTTCAACACCTCTGCAACTCGAGCAAGCCGCGCACGGCTCGGCGAGTGCTTCCACATCGTTGATCCGCAGAACCGCGAACCCATTGCAGCAGCGAACTCCCGATGCGTCATTCCGCTGTGCTTCAACAGTTCCCGGACCTGAGTCCACACTTCTTTCGGCACGGTGTCCGTGTTGGTATTCGACTGGATGGTCGACAGCCTGTTGAGTACATCCTTGCCGAGCTGTCCACGCTCTCCGTGGATTCCAATCTTCCCCAAGAATGCCGACTGATTCTCCACGCCTGTGATCGTCACGTGCCAGCAAGCACGGTATCCAGCTTTTTCAGTTCGGACTGTCCTCGCGTAGATTCCAAACCTCAGCAGGAGCTGCGCCACGTCATCCGCGAGCCGCCGCGAGGTGGTCGCATAGTACAGTCGCGCGATGCCCGCCTTCTCATCCCAGCGCACCGACCCGTCCGTCGCCCACAGGTGATGCAGGAACAGAGCGATCTGATCGTTCGGCAGTGAGAACACAGCCGTGGGGACGAACTTCTCGTAGCTTCGAAGCCCGAACAGTCCGAGTCCATCCAGCCACGCAGCGATCGGGTTCCGCTTCCCATGAGTCAGTTGATACGGCGCCGGCAGTCGCAGGGTTGTAACTCGTGCCGCAGCGTATTCGTCACGGATTGGGGTTACCCCGAAGAAGTTGGCTGCGTCCGAGACCGCCGCAAGGTTCTCCTCATCAATACTTGCGTAGCGAATGGGTTGGCGCTTCACACACGACCCGTCGCCAATCATATGAGCTAAGAGGACGATCTCTTGCTCAGCCATCACCGTTGTCTCGTGCGGCTCTGGTGTCCACCTCGGTGCCGCGACGCGATCGTTGACCGACATCTCAGCAAGGGGGATCCACCCGTCCAAGGTCATGAACGGATGATTCCCCGTCGCCTCGACCACGCGTCCCGATGCCATCCGCACGCGGAACACTTCCTTGCGTCCACTCGGGAACACCTTGACCATGGGCCTGGCAACCATGCGAAGGCGTTCGTCGAGCGACCACACGAGCGGTTGCTCTCCGGACTCCAACAACTCGCCGATGGTCACCTCGGACCCGTCGTCTGCACGAAGGATTCGCGTCGATGCGGGAAGACAACCCGATTCGCGCAGATCCGACACCTGTGGCTTCTTGTCGGTTCGCTGCTCGGGACCACGGTTCAGCTGGCTGATCGCGACCACCGGAACCTCGAGTTCCTTTGCGAGAAGCTTCAATTGACGGGAGAACTCCGAGACCTCTTGCTGACGTGACTCGACCTTCTTGCCGGAGGTCATCAGCTGCATGTAGTCCACCACCACGAGTTTGAGGTCGTTGCGCTGTTTGAGCCGTCGGGCTTTGGCTCGAATCTCCATCATGGTGAGGTTGGGCGAGTCGTCGATGAACAGTGGCGCCTCGGAGATCTCACCCATACGTCGGGCCAGTCGGGTCCAGTCGTCGTCGGTCATCGAACCGCCGCGCATGTCACCGAGTTTCACCTTGGCCTCGGCCGAGAGTAGTCGCATGACGATCTCGACCTTGCTCATTTCCAGGGAGAACATGGCGCCGGTCATGTGGTGGTGAATCGAGCACGACCGCAAAAAGTCCATGGCGAGCGTCGAATTGTGGGTGGGTACCATTGCCTCGCCTGCGAGGAACAGGTGATCATCGTTGTCGACCTGCACGCATCGCACCGGGACGCTGTCGACGGGACGCACCGCGACGATGCGCCGCACGCCTGCCGGGCGTCGGAGTTCCTTGTGCCGCAACGCTTTATGATGAACGGTGAACACGTCGTCGTCGGCGTCGACGCGGAGCCACCCGGTGGCCGAACGACGGTAGGT
>NZ_MVPX01000519.1:0-4533 GCF_002043085.1 Gordonia sp. i37
ATGATGAACGGTGAACACGTCGTCGTCGGCGTCGACGCGGAGCCACCCGGTGGCCGAACGACGGTAGGGGTAACCGAGTCCGGCGACGAGGTCGGCCACCACGGCGGTCATGTGCCGGGTGGCGGCGGGCACTGTGATCCAGCCGTCGTCGTCGACGGTCGCGCGTGCGTCCAGCAAACCCGCGAGCAGGGCGCGGCGCTGAGCGATGGAGCCGCGCAGATACTCGTAGGGGATACGCCCGCCGAGGTCGGCCATCAATGTCATCACGTCGACGGGACCCTCGGCGTCGATGCGCATCCCGATCTCGGGATCGTCAAAAGCCATACCAGCCAACGCGGCGACGGTGTACGGTCCGTAGGCAAATCGCTTGCGCGGCAGTTCAAGTGGCTTGGTGTTGCGAATGAAGGCGCTGCCGACGTGGGCACACATGCCCTCGGTGGTGACGACCTGACTGCTGCCGTCGACCTCGATTGCCCACTCGTGCCAGGCGTCGGCGAGGATGCTGTTGCCGTCGGCGAATTCGACCTCATAGCAGGGCCGTTCGGTCATAACATCGGTCGCGGCCACGACAGTGGTGGGGCGGCCGTGGGCGTCGAGCAGTTTGTCGCCGACGGCGACGCGGCCCATCGTGGTCCAGCCCGTGGGCGTGGGCAGCGGCGTGTCCAGCGACAGCGCCTTGCCGACACCAGGACGTGCCGCCACGATGATCATCTGCCCTGGATGCAGTCCGTTGGTGAGCTTGTCGAGATCGGCGAAACCCGTTGGCACACCGAGTGACAGCCCGCCTCGCGAGGCGATCGAGTCGATCTCGTCCATCGTCGGCTGCAGGAGCTCCTCGAGGGGAACATAGTCCTCGGCGGTGCGGCGCTCGGTGACCTCGTACACCTCGGCCTGCGCCCGGTCGACGACCTCCGCGACGTCCTGGCCGTCGGCCCCGGAGTAACCGAACTGCACGATGCGGGTTCCGGCCTCCACGAGTCGCCGCAGGATGGCCTTCTCGGCGACGATCTCGGCGTAGTAGCCGGCGTTCGCGGCTGTGGGCACCGTGGAGATGAGGGTGTGCAGATAGGGTGCACCGCCCACGCGGCGCAGCTCTCCGGCGCGCTCCAGCTCGGCAGAGACGGTCACGGCGTCGGCGGGCTCACCCTTGCCGTAGAGCTCGAGGATGGCGTCGTAGACGGCCTGGTGTGCGGGCCGGTAGAAGTCGGCCGGCCGGATTTTCTCGACGACGTCGGCGATGGCGTCCTTCGACAACAGCATGCCACCGAGGACCGATTGCTCGGCGGCCATGTCCTGTGGTGGTTGGCGACCGAATTCTTCGGTCGGGATCGGCGCTTCGTCGTCGAAACCCCCGGACCCCCCGCGTCCGGAATCACGCCGGGCGCCGTGCCCGCGATCGTCGACAACCGCCACCGATGCCCCAACCTCTCGCGCCGATCACGGCAGATCCGCAACACGGATCCGCCCCTGCTCTCTCTGCCGTACTCAGTACCCGACGTACTCAATACCCGCGGCCACCGACAGAACCCGCGATCACGTCGCCGACACCGGTGCCGATTCACCCTGAGAGGTGACCCTAGGAGGAGACCGGCGCGCGTTCAAACGCGCCTGTGGACCGAGCTGTGCACCAATTGTGGACGCTTCGGGTGCGGCCTGTGGGTCGCTGGCGACGGCCTGTGGACAAGGTGGGGAATGTTGACGCGATTTGTCCCATCACTGCAGCTCAGACCATGTGCACGAATTCCACAGAGACGAGTTCTTTACTTCCTCGGCGTGTCGCTTGAATGTGGCGGCCGGGCGTGTTGCGAGTGACGGCAACCACTGGGCGTTTACCAGCTCGTGAACAGTCCGTGAGCCGGCGATGACACCGCATTGGGACGCTCTCGACGCGGCCCGCGCGTGCGGCCGCCACGACGAGGATCAAACGCTCCCCCGCCTCCACACGACTGTGATGCAATGAAGCCCGTGTCCAGGATTCGCACGTTCGGTACGTTGTCGCGCGCGCTCGCCACGGTCGGCGTTGCCGCCGCCATGGCCGTCGTCGCGCCCGCCATGCTGGCATCGGATGCGTCGGCCGCTCCGCCGCCCCCACTGCCCGCAGAATTCGACCTGAGCCGCTACACCCCGGTGAACCCCGACGCGTTCCGCTCGCTGGCCTACGAGGACAACGGGCGGTCGTTCTTCACCACTGGGCGCTACATGTGCCAGATCGGCCCGCAGTATCGCTACGTCGGTTGTACGGGCAGCCCGGCCACCGCACCCGCCGACACCCCGACGTCGCGGACACTCGGCGCGACCATTGCCGGCGATCAGCAGGGACCGTTCTGGGTGCGCACCAACTGGCCGTTCGCCCCGACCTATCGTTTCGGCTCCACGACCGGGTTCCGGCCGCCCGTCCTGCACGTCGGGCAGGGGGTGACGATTGCAGGGGTTACCTGTACGGTGCCTGCGCCGAACGAGGTGGCCTGCCGAACCGGTTCTCGCGCACTGATCTTCGCGACCGGATGGCACAAGTTCTTCTATCCCGCATGGGATCAGGCACACGACGGCAATCCGGCGCCGCAGTATCTCCCTGCAGCGCTTCGGGGTTCGAGTCAACTGCCGGCGGTGCCTGTGGCGCCGGCGTGAGGTGCGTTGCCGCGTAAGGGTTACGCGGTCTCGACGCTCGGCGCCTGGGGCGCCTCGCACCTCGACCATCGATCAGAAAACGACCATCGATCAAGGAACGACCAGCGATCGAGAGTCGTCCAACGATCAGAAAACGACATCGATTGAAATGCACTTCAGCCCGCCGACCACGCATCATGTGCGTGGTCGGCGGGCCGAAAGTTGTTGCGTGCGAGCCTGATCAGCCGGCGACGACGGCCAGCGACACGGTCGCGGCGACGTCGGGGTGCAGGTTCACCACGACCGGGAAGCTACCGGTGGCCTTGATGTGGCCCTTGGGCAGCTCCACGTTGCGCTTGTCGACGACGGGGCCGCCGGCCGAGCGGATGGCACCGGCGACGTCTGCGGCGGTGACCGAACCGAACAGCTTGCCCGAGTCGTGGGTCTTCACCGACAGCGAGACCTCGGAGAGGTTCTCGAGTGCCTGCTTGAGTTCGTTGGCGTGCTCGAGGCCGCGGACCTCGCGGGCGGCCTGCGCCCGACGGATGGTCTCGACCTGCTTCTCGGCGCCACGGGTGGCCTTGATGGCCAGACCGCGGGGCAACAGGTAGTTACGGCCGTAGCCGTCCTTGACCTCGACGGAATCGCCGGCTTCACCGAGGTTTTCCACGGCAGCAGTCAGGATGAGCTTCATATCGTGTTCTCTCCCTTCGGCTTATCGGCTGGTCGAGGTGAACGGCAGAAGCGCCACCTCACGCGAGTTCTTGACGGCCACAGCGACGTCGCGCTGGTGCTGGACGCAGTTGCCGGTCACGCGACGCGAACGGATCTTGCCGCGGTCGGACAAAAAGCGGCGCAGCAGCGCGGTGTCCTTGTAGTCGATGGTGCTGGTGTTCTTGTCCTTGCAGAAGGAGCACGCCTTGGTCTTGGTGACCTTTTCGACGCGCACCTTCCGGCTGCTCTTTTGCTTAGCCATGTGATGCTCCAGTCAAAAATGTTTCTTAGAAAGGTGGTTCGTCGTCCCCGCCGCCGCCACCGAACGAGGAGCCGCTCGCAGGGGCGCTGCCCCACGGATCCTCGGGTGCGGACTGGCTCGATCCGCCGCCGCGGCTTGCGCCACCGCCGGACGAACCGAAGTTTCCGCCGCCGGACGATCCGCCGCGCGAGGCGCGATTGACCGATGCGGTGGCGAATTTCAGCGAGGGACCGATCTCTTCGACATCGAGTTCCACAACCGTGCGCTTCTCACCCTCGCGGGTTTCGTAGGAACGCTGCTTGAGACGACCCTGCACGATGACGCGGGTGCCCTTGGTCAGGCTCTCGGTCACGTTCTCCGCAGCTTCGCGCCAGATACTGCACCGCAGGAACAGTGCCTCGCCGTCTTTCCATTCATTGGACTGACGATCGAAGGTGCGCGGAGTGGAGGCCACCGTGAAGCTGGCGACCGCAGCACCCGAGGGGGTGAACCGCAGTTCGGGCTCAGCAGTCAGATTGCCTACAACGGTGATGACGGTTTCGCCTGCCATGTGTCTCCCCTTGGTCGTGGTTGGGCACTCGATGGTCGATGTGCACCGGACTAGTGATTCACCCTAGGGTCCGGTACCGACTATCTCGGGACATCGGAGAAAGCCTGTGTACTACTTCCGGAGAACCTTGGTGCGGAGCACCGACTCGTTCAGCTTCAGCTGACGATCCAGCTCGCTGACGGTGCCCGGCTCGGCGTTCAGGTCGATGACGGCGTAGATGCCCTCACTGTGCTTGGCGATCTCGTAGGCGAGACGGCGCTTGCCCCAGATGTCGACGTTGTCGACCTTGCCGCCGTCCTTGCGGACCACGTTCAGGAACGTGTCCAGGGACGGAGCAACGGTGCGCTCGTCGAGACTCGGGTCGAGGATGACCATCAATTCGTAATGACGCATGTGACCA
>NZ_MVPX01000052.1:0-18947 GCF_002043085.1 Gordonia sp. i37
CTCGCCGGTTCGCAGTTGGGGATCACCGTGTGCACGTTGGCGCTCGGTGCGGTCACCAAGCCGGCCGTCCATCACTGGCTGACGCCGGCGTTCGAGAACATCGGCGCGCCACTGTGGTTGGCCGACATCGCCGGATTCGTCCTGGCGCTGATCATCGTGACGTTCCTGCACCTGGTGGTCGGTGAGATGGCGCCGAAGTCGTGGGCGATCGCCCACCCGGAACGGTCGGCGGTGTTGTTGGCCATCCCGATGCGGGTGTTCATGTGGTTCACCCGCCCGGTGATCGTCCAATTGAACAGGCTGGCCAACCGGGTGTTGCGGATGGTCGGTGTGGAGGCCGTCGACCAGGTCGCCTCCGGTCAGGACCCGGAGACGTTACGCCAGCTCGTCGAGCATTCGGCGACCGTCGGTACGCTCGAGGCCCGCTATCACGAACACCTCTCGAGCGCACTGGATCTCGCGTCGTTGACGGTCGCGGACGTGGCGACAGTGGTCGATCCCGATGGGGTCGATCACGATGCGACGGCGGCCGTCATCGAGGCACGGGCCCGGGACAGCGGGCATCTGCGTCTCGTGGTCCGCGACGGACCGCGGGTCAGCGGTGTCGTCCACGTCCGAGACTGTCTCGAGGCCGCCCCCGACGCGAGCGCCGCAGACCTCATGCGGCCGGTGCTGGAAATGACGCCCGCACTTCCGGTCTACGACGCCCTGAGCCGAATGCGGCAGTATCGCAATCACATCGCGGTCGTCGTCGACGACGGCCGGGTCGTCGGGGTGCTGTCCATCGACGACGTCCTGACCCGACTACTCGCCACCGCGAGCTGAGCGCAGCCGCGGCCGGTTGCGCCAAGAGCGGTCAGCGCCACTCGAGATCGGAGACGATCCACGGCGTGCGCGGCAGGACAGCGGGATCGAATCTCGCTGCCAGCGTGGCGATGTCAATGTGCTCGCCCGCTGCGGCGAGACCCAGTGACACGGCGATGTGATCGAGGACGATGCCGGCATCGACGCCGGTGGCCGCGAGGTCGGCGAGGGTGACCGCGCCGTCGCGCTTGCTGAGCCGGACGCCGTCGGGGTTGAGCACCATGGGGACATGGGCGTAGGTCGGCGGCGAATATCCCAGCAGCGTCGCCAGATACGCCTGCCGCGGTGCCGACGACAACAGGTCGTCACCGCGGCAGACCTGATCGATGCCCTGCTCCGCGTCGTCGACGACCACGGCCAGGTTGTAGGCCGGGGTGCCGTCACCGCGTTGGATGACGAAATCGTCGACCGCACCGGTGTAGCGGCCGTGGAGTACGTCGTCGACGGTGAACGTGCTGCGGTCGGCGATGATCCGGATCGCCGGTGGCCGGCCGGCTGCACGCTTGGCCTCGCGTTGCGTGGCGGTCAGGGTGCGGCAGGTTCCCGGGTACGCGCCCGGCGGTGTGTGCGGTGCGCTGGGTGCCTCGAGGATCTCGCGGCGTGTGCAGAAGCACTCGAAGGTCTGTCCGGCCGCGGTCAGATCGTCGATGATCTGCCGGTAGCGTGGCAGGCGATCGGTTTGATAGAGCACCGGCTCCTCCCAGGAGAGGCCGAGTGCGTGCAGGTCGGCGATCTGTCCGGCGTCCGAACCGACGGCTGTGCGGTCCAGATTCTCCATGCGCAGCAAGAACCGTCGTCCCGTCGTGTGGGCGAACAGCCACGCCAACACGGCGGTACGCAGGTTGCCCACGTGGAGGTCTCCAGAGGGCGACGGGGCGAATCGACCTGCCGGGCCGACCGCGGAAACGCCAGGGTGTTCGGTCATTGCCCTAGAGGCTACAAGTGGGTGACGATGGTGAGGTGGATCTCCCCGTCACTCCTCCGATCGCGCCGATGCTCGCCAAAGCGGCGAGCGCGGTTCCGGCCCAACCCGCCGACAATCCGGAATGGTCCTACGAGCCGAAATGGGACGGATTCCGCGCGTTGATCTTTCGCGACGGCGATGAGGTCGTCATCGGCTCTCGCGGTGGCAAGGACCTCGCACGCTACTTTCCCGAAATCGTTGCCGCCGCCCGCGAGGAGTTGCCCCTGAAAGTGGTGCTCGACGGGGAGATCGGGGTGCCCTCACTCATCAGCGACACTCATCGACTCGACTGGGACTCGCTGGCCCAGCGCATCCATCCGGCGGCGTCGCGGGTCGCGATGCTGGCCGAGACCACACCGGCGATCTTCATCGGCTTCGACGCCCTGGCGCTCGGGAACGTCGGCGTCGTCGACGAGTCTTTCCTCACCCGTCGGGAGGCGCTCGTGGAGGCCATCGGACCGGGCGGACGCGAGCGCCGATTCCATGTCAGTCGGGTGACCGCCGATCCGGCCGTCGCCGAGGACTGGTTTTCGGCGTTCGAGGGCGCCGGACTCGACGGCGTCGTCGCCAAACGCCTTGCCGGCCACTACGTGGAGAACAAACGCGAGATGATCAAGGTCAAGCACAAGCGGACCGCCGACTGTGTGGTGATCGGCTACCGGGTGCACAAGAGCGGCACCGGTCTGGGGTCGATGCTGCTCGGGCTGTTCTACGACGGCGAGCTGCGAATGGTCGGTGGTGCAGGTGCTTTCACCGATGCCAAGCGCGTCGAGCTGCAGCAGATGTTCGAGCCGATGCGTCTCGACCCGGACAAACCCTCTGCCGGGGAACCGACGCGGTGGCGTTCGGAGAAGTCGGGGGAGTGGATTCCGATCCGGCCCGAACTCGTCGCCGAGGTTGCCTATGACCAGATGGAGAATGGCCGCTTCCGGCACACCGTCAAGTTTCTGCGGTGGCGTCCCGACCGCGAGCCCGACAGTTGTGGATACGAGCAGCTCGACGTGCCGCTGACCTACGACCTGCACGATGTGCTGGAAGGGCAGGACTGACATGGCTTCTCGCTCGCCCGCCGAAGAACTCGATGTCGGCGGTATCGCCGTACGTATGAGCAACCCGGACAAGATCTACTTCCCCGAACTCGGTGAAAACGGCGGCCGCAAACGCGATCTGGTCGGCTACTACCGGCAGATGGCCCTACTCGACGACGGCGGCGACGGCCCGATCATGACGGCGCTGCGCGACCGGCCCACCTTCCTGCAGCGCTTCCCCGACGGTATCGAGGGCGACGAGATCTACCAGAAGCACATCGCCAAGAAACGTCCCGAGCACGTTCCGTCCACCCGCATCACGTTCCCCTCCGGACGCACCGGAGATGCGCTGTGCCCCAAAGCACCTGCTGACATCGTGTGGGGAGCGAACCTCGGTACCGTCACCTTTCACAGTTGGCCCACCCATGATGGTGACAACGATCATCCCGACCAGTTGCGCATCGATCTCGATCCACAGCCGGGCACCGATTTCGACGATGTGCGTCGGGTGGCGATCGATGTGCTCGCCCCATTGCTCGACGAACTCGGATACACCGGATTCCCCAAGACCTCGGGTGGGCGCGGTATTCACGTGTTCGTGCCGATCGAGCCGCAGTGGGACTTCATCGCCACCCGCCGTGCGGTGATCGCGATCGCGCGCGAGATGGAGCGTCGTGATCCCGATGCGGTGACCACCTCCTGGTGGAAAGAGGAACGCGGAGAACGGATCTTCATCGACTTCAATCAGAATGCCCGGGACCGTACGATGGCCTCGCCGTACTCGGTGCGGCGCAGCGCCAACGCCCGCGTGTCGACGCCGGTGTCGTGGGCCGAACTCGCCGAGATATACCCCGACGACGCGACCATGGCCACCGTCCCCGACCTGGTTGCCCGACGCGGTGATCCGATGGCCGACATCGCCGAGCACCGCGTCGGGCTCGAACCACTGTTGGAGATGGTGCAGCGCGACGACGCCGACGGGCTGCACGACATGCCGTACCCGCCGAGTTACCCGAAGATGCCCGGCGAGCCGCCACGTGTCCAACCGAGCAAAAAGGTTGCCGCACACTGGGATGAACACGGCAACCGGGTGGAGTGAGTTGAGTCCTTTCGAGGGTGCGTGTCTCCCTAGCTGAACGCGCCGGCCGCCCATTCGGCGAACGACTGCCACCCGACCTGGGGGAACTGCTGATGCAGCTGGGTGATGTTGACGTTGTAGCCCGTTGTCGAGAGGAAACCGAACATCGCACGCATGTCTGGCGAGGAAATACGTTCGGGATCATAGGATTCCGCGTGAACGTCGTTGCCGGTGACCGACGACAGGACCGCGGCCATCTGACCGGGTGTCACCGAATCGGAGGCGATGTCGATGCGCTCACCGGCATGCGCGGAGGGATCGGCGAAGAGATTCGCGACGAACGACCCCAGGTCCGCTCGCGAAAGTTGCTGCAGCGGCTTCTCGGTCGGCATCGCCATCAGGAGCAATCCGGCTGCGAGTGCATCACGATCGCCGAAGATGTTGTCGTAGAAGTATGTCGGTCCGACAACGGTGTGGGCGATGTCGGTTGCGGCGAGACGCTGCTCGACCTGATATTTCGAATCAAAGTGAGGGACACCGGTATTCAGGTCGGCGCTGGCCACCGACGAGAACACGAGATATGGCAGCGCTGATGCACGCGCCGCGGTGATGATCGCATCCCCCTGGGTGAGTTCGGCGTCGACACCCGACTCGAACGGCGTGGTGAGCGCGAACGCTCCGGCGACTCCGGCAAACGCCTCGGTCAGCCCGTCGCCACTCATGAGGTCGGCGACGGCCAGCTCGACACCGCGGTCGGCAAGTGCCTGCGCGCGCGAGGACTCCGGCGACCGTACGACGGCCCGAACGCTACGTCCGGCGTCGAGGAGCGCATCGACCACGGCGCCACCCTGACCTCCGGTGGCGCCGAGGACCGCGATCGGCCCGGTGGGAGTGGAAGCAGTGGACATGTGGGTTCCCTTCGACGACGGCGCCACGAGTCTACGGACGTTCCTCCCAAATGGGGACAACCGGGCAACCGGAGATTTGCTATCTCAAAGTCGCCTGATAGATTGCCCTCAGTTCGCCAACCTGACGAAAGACGGAACACATGCGTATCAAACTGATGGCCGCCGCGTTCGTGCTCAGCGCCGCGGGACTCGTCGCAGCCCCGATTGCCTCCGCTCAGGCGGCTGTCCCGACAGTGCGGTCGGGTATGGAGATCAACGTCGACGAGACGATCATTACTGCCACTTCCTGCACGCTCGGTGCCGTCGTCTCCCCGACCAAGGCTCTCACCGCCGGTCACTGCGGACACATCGGTCAGGAGGTATACGACGAGCACGGCGACACGATCGGCCGCATCACCGCCAACCGGATCACCAAGGGTCTGGACATCGCGGTCATCAGTCTCGGACGCAACACCCACGCGCAGGTCGACTCGATCGCCTGGAGCGCTCCGATCGTCAAGGGCGAACGTGTCACCAAGAACGGCGTGACCACGCGGTTCAGTGCCGGCACCATCACCGACCCCAAGCCGACCATGCGCACCGCGTACGGATACTCCTTCGCCCCGCCCTTCCTCCTGCAGAACACGACGACCAGCGTCCGCGCGCTCCTGCGCTCGGCCGAGGGTGACAGCGGATCGGGCATCCGGGATGCGCAGGGCAACGTCATCGGCATCCTGTCGGCCGGTAGCTCCGACACCGACACCCTCATCGCCCCGGTCGCGTTGCTGCCCGCGAACCTGCGTTAGGGGCGGCTCCGGAGGTCGGTCATGACGGCGCGGTTTGGGTTGGACCCCCGCTCCCGGCTATGATCGACCGTCGTTGGAGGATTCGCCTAGTGGCCTATGGCGCTCGCCTGGAACGCGGGTTGGGTTAACAGCCCTCAGGAGTTCGAATCTCCTATCCTCCGCCAAGTCATGAGTCGCGACATCGTAGACATACGGTGTCGCGGCTTATTGCGTTTGTGCCTCGACGTGGATGGCCGGCCGCCCCACATGCTGAGGGAGACGGCCTGGGTGCCATTCGTGCTGCCGGTCTGTGTGTCCCCATTCGTGGGGATTGTTTCCGGTCCGGAATTCTCGCATGTGGCCGCGACCAGCACACTTGCAGAATCAAAGAAATCGATGTCGATCTTTAGGTTGCCGAATTCTGTGAGGCGTGTTTGGGTATTCGAGAGTAGTTCAGAATCTGGCATCATAATTTTGTTGTGATGCGCTGATGTGGTGGGGGTGGCGTCATGGTGAGCGATGGCAGTCGGGAGTGGGGACGATCGGGACGATCGGGGCTGACAGGGGTGTGTGTGGCGCTGGCGGTGGCCGCGTCGGTGCTCGGGTCGGGTGTGTCTGGTGCTGCACCGAGTTCGTTTGCTGATCGGCAGACCATCAAACGCACGGATGACGGGTGGGTCGTGTCGGTGATCAAGTCCCATGAGCAGGTGCGGTCGGTACCGCCCCTTAACCAATCACCGTGGACCCGTGAGGGTTTCCTGAGTCTCAAGGGCGAGGGTGTCATCGCCGGGGCCGGCTCGGTGCCGGTGCAGGCGGGCACTGTCGCAGCCGGGTTTCAGATCGGCTGCAACACCGATGTGACGTCAGGTGCCACGGTCGGGGGGTCGGGTGGTCCGTCGGCGCAGATGAATATTTCCTATCCGCCGGCGGTGGTGATCGGTGCGACGGTCACCCCAAATATCTCCACCACGTTGCGGCCGGGCACGATCGCCGATATCCCGTTCGGGTCGAAGAAGATGCAGACCGGGAAAGCCGGCATCACCGTCGACGGCGTGCATGTCAAGGTCGACGGCTGTCTCGGGCCGGTCGCCCTGCGCGCGTATGTGACCGTGAGCGTGTCAACAGCGTTGAACGACAACACCATCAACGTGTATGGCAAACCCCACTACCTGTGACCTGACGGCACTGACCTCCGCTCCGTAGTGCGTGCCGCACGATACGTGAGCCACGACGTTCGCTCCTTGTTCTTTGATCTTCTCCCTGAAGGGCTGTGATCCGGTATGACCGCTCCTACTTCGTCGTCCGTTCCAGGTGGAGCGCATCGCCTCGACGCCGATGCGCCGACCACCGAACTCCCCAGGACGCCGAGCGGTGCTGGTGGTTCGCCCGCAGATGCCGACACCTCCGCTGCGCAGGACGATGCGCCCGGTGGGGTGCCGGTGCTCAAGGTGGTGTTGTTCCTCGTCGGCTGCGTCCTGCTGGTGCTGGCGGCGGCGAACCTGTCGAATCTTGGTGAGTGGTCGGAGCGGTGGGGTGTGATCCCGGTGTTCCTGGTGTTCTTTCTGGTGATGTCGATTGCCGGGCGCTGGTTTTGGGCCGGTGCGGACGCGATCCTCGGCGCCCTGATGTGGGGCAAGGCCAAATGACTGACAGTGACCATCAACGTGGCCCGGAACCCGCCGGAGAGTCGGTGATGTCGAAGTCTCGTCGGGGGCGTCACCGGCTCCCGCGCCGCCGACTCGGCGCCGGGCTGCTCGCGGCAGCGGTGTTGGCGATCGGCGGCGGGGTCACGGTGGCCGCGCTCGGCAGTGACCCCGCTCCGGCACACGCGGATGCGTTGTGTGATCAGATGCGCGCCCAGTACGGGTCGAACTGGCCGTGTATCTCGGTACCCACCAACACCTTCCAGCCCACCACGAACACCCCGGCACCGACGACCGGTGCCAACGGTGCGGGATCGGGTGGGCCACAGGTCGGCTCCAACATCGGGCCAGGCCCGGGCGAAGGTAACGGCACACCGATCGTGACCGTCCCCGGACATGCTGCCCTGCAACCACCCGCAGGCGCCGTCAACGGCAGCTCCGCGCCGACCACCTCGAACACTGGCGGCGTCCGTCCGACCGCACCGCAACCGGCACCACCAGGCGACACCGCCGGGCAGGTTCCGGTGGTGCCCTCCACGGCTGCTCCTGCGGTGACGACGGTACCTGGTGCAGTGTCGGCGAACCCTGAACCAGGTACCCCGCCTCATGCTCTGGATTCAGGCTCGAAGCAGCCGGAGATCCCGCTCGCGGCGTGGGTCGTGGCGGGTGCGGCGGCATTCGCTGCGGCGAATCCGCGGGTACGGCGCGCAGCATTTGGTGGCGGGTCGGCTAAGTCGGGAAATTCTGCTGCTTCGCAGAGTGTTTGGGGTCGCCGCTTCGGTTATGTTCAGGCGGCAGCGATTCGGCCGCAACAGGGCCCCGACGATCCGAATGCAGATGCTCGGGCGGATAACGAGCATCACGATCCGCCAGCAAGCAGCAGTACCAGCGGTAACGGCGACAACGCGACCATAAATGGCAGTGGTGGGACGGGGGGAGACTCGCAGTACACACCACAGTCTCCTCCGGCTGCGGTGTCGCCCGCACCGGCACCTGCTCCGGCACCCGAGCCAGCGCCTGCACCTGCTCCTGCTCCTGCTCCTGATGTTGAGCCGTCTCCCGATCCGCAGGACGAGCAGCCGTCGTTCACGTTGCCGAATTACGTGGCTCCTGGCGGCGACAAGGGGATCGAGGCTGACCCGGTCTTCTTCATCATCGATGACGCTGCCGAAGCTGCGATTCTTGCCCTCTTGCTCTCCGCCATCATGGCCACGATCATCAGCGAATACGGTTGGGAGTGGGTACGTACCCACCCCGACCAGCTGCCCGATCTGATGATCGACAAGCTTCCTGGATGGCTCGCCGACCAGGTCGATAAGGTGAAGGACTGGATCAGTCAGTACTTCACGGAGAATCATGACGGCAACGGTAACGACGCACCTGATCGGTCAAAGCCGTGGCAAGGACAGGGTGACAGCCCCCCAGACCGTCCCGACGGTGTTCCTAGCGATTGGGTACCGAGGCGCTCCGACAATGGAAAGGGCTGGGTATGGCAGAAGCCGGGGGCGAAAGGTAACGCGGACTCAGTGCGCGTGATGGAGCCAGACGGCCGAAATCCCTCCGGATATGTGCGGATCTACAATGGGCATGGCCAGCCGATTGACCTCGACGGTAAACCCTCTGGCAACCCCCAGACACATATTCCCATCAAGCCCGACGGGTCATTCCCACTGCCGAAAGGGTGGAAACCATGAGCGTAGCCGTACCACTCCCGCTGGCTGGCGACAAGGTTATCGATATTGACGGCGGCTACACGATTATTCTAAGAACGAACAATGACAATTTCCTCACTCTTGAGGACCCCATGGTCTGTGTCACTAATGCGGGCGAAAGATTCGTTGTTGATCCACGAGAGGGGTCTCCGCGCGTTGAATTGCTAACACCGTTGATGGAGAGTCCGATTACTTCGGCGGCCTACACCGAGGAATATCAGCTGACTGTTCTACTCGATAGTGGGTTCTCCTTCTTCGTTGAACCAAATCACGATGGATATGAATCGTGGAATGCGCGGTACGGCGACCACCTAATTGTGGCGATGTGGGAGCCAGACCTCGGGAATCAGTAGCTTGCCGAGTTCAGCACCTTACGTCATCTGTCGGTGCGAGAACCTGCATGTGACCGGTCTCGCCACCAGGTCAGTAGCCGCGCTGCTTCGGCTCCAGGGTTCGAAAACCGTCCCGGTAGCTCCGCCAAGTCATGAGTCGCGACATCGTTGACATACGGTGTCGCGACTCATTGCTTTTGTGCGTCGAAGTGGATGGGCGGCAAGTGCATTCCACGTGAGCGGCTCTCGTCCCGCGAAGGCATCCGTATTCGTACTGCTGCAGAGTTTCATCTATTCAGCGTCGAGTGGGTTGGCGGCGATGCGCGTCAGGATGTCATCAGTGACGGCGTGTGCAGCAGCGCAGCCGGGCTTTCGGCCGGCCTGATCACGTAAGTTGGTCGAGAACTCGGAGGCAATGTCCAGGCGTGGGTATCGGCGGAGTACCTCAGCACGGAAACCGGTGTCCATGGGGAGTGGCGCACCCGAGATCTCGTAACCCGTTGCCAGCCATAGCGCGCGAGATTCCTCGTCGGTGTTGGGTTGTTCGGGCGCCATGTGTTCGACGATGATCTTGCGTGCGCGAGCGCGACGGGTGATGTCCCAACCTGCTCCGGCGGTCAGGACCGAGGCGATGTGCCCGCCCGCGTCTTCGAAGGCGAGAGAGTGGTTGTCGAACTCGGCGACGAGCCCGATGTCGTGCAACAGCGCGGCGACGTAGAGAAGTTCGTGATCGAGTTGAAGGCGAGAGGCGTGGGCGTGCGCGGCGGCCACACGTAGGACCGCAGGCTGTGTTTGAGAAGCGCCGGCGTGCAGTACTCGGTGGCCACCTCAAGAGCCCCGCGAGCAGCGGCTGTTGACGGCGCGGAGAGATCGGCCACGCGCATGGTGAACGATCATGCCAGATCTGCCGGCGTCCGAAGTTGAACCGGCGGGCCCCACATGGCACCTTGCTTTCCATGCCAGATATGCCCGGTGCCGCAATGCTGCGGCGAACCGTTATCGGGATCGTCGCTCTGCTCGCCTCGATGCTCGGCGCGGTCGTCGAGAGCCCCTCGGCTCATGCTCTGCCGTCGGGCTTGAACTATGTCGCGCTCGGCGACTCCCGCGCCTCCGGCAACATGCCGGGTCTGCAACCGTCCGACGGTTGCTGGCGGAGTTCCACGTCATATCCCAGTGTGCTGGCGCGCATCGCGCACGTGCGCAGCTTCGTCGACCGCTCGTGTGCGGGTGCGTGGGCGGCCAACGTCACCCATCTGCCGGAGAACGGGCCGTTCGGGCCGATCCCACCCCAGATCCGAGGCGTCAGCAAGACCACCAACCTCGTCACCATCTCCATCGGCGGAAACGACCTCAACTGGGGAGCCATCGCCGAGCGGTGCCAAGTCCCACTACCCGGCAACGACGCGCGCTGTCGATTCAACGTCGGGCACATCGCTGCGGCGCATCGCATGCTCGCCTACATGGAAGGCCAGGTCAACGGCGTGATGCGCGCGGTGCGCGAGAAGGCCGCACCCAACGCCCGCATCGTGCTCGTCGGCCACGGTGGTCAGGTCGGCAGACGGGGATGTTGGCCGTTCGTCCCCGCCTCCGATGGCGACGCCGCCTGGATGAAGGACTTTCTCGCACAGTTCAATGCGACTCAGGCGCGGATCGCGGCACGATACGGCGCAGCGTTCGTCGACGTCGGAGCGCGCTCGGCCGGACATGACCCGTGCTCGGCTCAGCCGTGGTTCGAGGGAGCCGTCCCGCGCGAGATCGCGGTCTTCGGTCACCCCAATCAGATCGGCGCGGCGATGATCGCGGAATGGATCCGTGAGGTCGCCTGAGGGCGGGTGACCTTCGTCGGCCGGTGTCAGGGCACGGCAACCGTGGCGAACCCCGGCGTGTACACCCCGCCGGGAAGCAAGGTCAGTGCGACCTGTCCCGGACCGGTGCGCAGGTCGGCGTGCGCCGGTATGTCGTTGAGCCCGTTGCTGAGTCGGGCGACGCCGGTGGCACCGGTCGACAGGTTGATCCACCGCACCTCGGAATTCGGTGGGCAGAACCACCGCGCCCATTCCTCGGCGGTGACGGTGACCTCGCCGCGGTGGCGGCCGACCTCGGCGAAACACCGGGCGGGTGTGGAGTCGAGGCTGCCGGTCGGAATCCCGTACGGCGCGGGGTTGATCTGGAACCCGATGGCCGTGACCGACGCCGACGCGTCGGCGGGTTGTGCGAGAACGAGTGCTCCCAGGGCCACGCCTGCGGCGGCGAAAGAGCGGATCAGAGTGCGAATCGTCATGAGTGACCTCCTTGACTGCCCTATCGCCGCCGCTGCCGGAAATGTGACATTCCCGACGAAAGTGCTACTGCTGCGCAGGGGTGACCGGATGCGGATCGGTGCTGCGCTTCTGGACGATCACCCCGGCCGCGACGATGATCAGCGCGGAGATCGCGGAGAAGATGATCGCCTGGCGCTGTCCTGCGTCGAACACCATGAGCACCAGTACCGCGACGATGAACACCATCACCGCACCGGTCAGGTAGGGGAACAACCACATCGTCACCGCGGGCCGATGCCCTTCTTGACGCAGCGTGCGGCCGAGTTTCAGCTGGCTGGCGGCGATGGTCAGATAGACGAACAGCGCGATCGCGCCGCTGGTGGCCAGCAGCCACGCAAAGATCTTGTCCGGCAACACATAGTTGCCGATCACCGCCAGGAATCCGATGACCATCGACAACAGCACCGACACCCACGGCACGCCGTTGCGGGTCAGCCGTCGCACGGCCCACGGTGCGTCGTGACGGGTGCCCAGTGAGAACAGCATGCGGGAGGCGGTGTAGAGCGCGGAGTTCAGGCACGAGGCGACGGCGGTCAGGATGACGATGTCCATGATCAGCGCGGCGTGCGGGATGCCAATCGCCTCGAGCACCGACTGGTACGAGCCATCGGGCAGCTTGTTGTAGGGCAGCAGGGACACGACGACGAAAATCGATCCGAGGTAGAACAGCGAGATCCGCCAGATCACCGAGTTGACCGCCTTGGTGATGCCCTTTTCCGGGTTGGGTGATTCGGCTGCGGCGATGGTGACGATCTCGGTACCCATGAACGAGAACATCGTGATGAGCATGCCTGCGATGACCGCGCCGAAACCGTTGGGCATGAAGCCGTCCGGCTGCCACAGATGATGGATGCCGCTGACCTCCGAACTCGGAATCCAGCCGAGCATCGCCGCCACGCCGACGAGGATGAACAACACGATCGCAACGACCTTGATCAACGCGAACCAGAACTCGAACTCGCCGTAGTTGCCGACGCTGATCAGGTTGGTGACGGTCAACAACACCGTGACCGCCAGAGCCCAGATCCATTGCGCGCCACCGATGAGATCGGTGAGGATCGACGCCGCGGCCGTCGCCTCGACGGGGATCACGAGCACCCAGAACCACCAGTACAGCCAGCCGACGGAGAAGCCGGCCCAGCGGCCGAGGGCGCGGTCGGCGTACACCGAGAACGAGCCGGTGTCGGGGTTGGCGGTCGCCATCTCGCCGAGCATGCGCATCACCAGCACGACCAGGGCGCCGGCCATCGCATACGAGATCAATACGGCCGGGCCGGCCTTCTCGATGGCATTCGCCGAACCGACGAACAGACCGGCGCCGATGACGCCGGCGATCGAGATCATGGTGATGTGTCGGGGCTTGAGGCTCGACCCGAGCGAACCGTGGCCGCCCGCGGCGGTCGATTCGGAGGATTGTCGGTCGACAGAGGTCATGGGTTGCGTCTCCTACGGTGGTGAGAGTTCACACAGAATTCAGCCCCTTGTGGGGGCGCGGTGACCGAATCTACGGCGGGTGCGGCGGACTCGCAGCGGATGCGAACTTTGTCCGATTCGAGGGAGGTCCCGGGCATTGCCCGGCGAGGACCGCCGCTGGTGGGGACCGTCGCACGGACCGATTGCAGAACGCGCCGACGCACTCGCTACACTTGACGACGGATCCCGCGCGGCGTGCATCCTGTGAACTCCCCCAGGGCCGGAAGGCAGCAAGGGTCAACGGGCTCTCTCGGGTGCGCGGGGTCCCCATACATCTCACGCCGATGCACATCTCAGTCCGATACATGAGGTCCCCCGTTGAACTATCACTCCAAGAGTGCCGACGAGCTTCGCGCCACCCAGGAGGACCTCCGAAAGCTCTACGACGCGCTGTGCGCGGCCGGGCTGACCCTGGATCTCACCCGCGGCAAGCCCGCGCCCGAGCAACTTGATCTGTCCAGTGAGTTGCTGTCACTGCCCGGCGCCGATTTCCGTGCCGCCGACGGCACCGACACCCGCAACTACGGTGGCCTGCGTGGTCTGCCGGAACTGCGGGAGATCTTCGGGGAGATCTTCGCGGTCGATCCCGCGAATCTGATCGCCTACGGCAACGCGAGCCTCGAGATCATGCATCATCTGACGACGTTCGGGTTGCTGCGCGGCACCGTGGATTCGTCGCAACCGTGGTCGTCGGGTCCGGTGAAATTCCTGTGTCCGGTGCCCGGATACGACCGTCACTTCGCGATCACCGAGCAGTACGGCATCGAGATGGTGCCGGTGCCGATGAACCCCGACGGTCCGGACGTCGACGCGTGCGCGGCACTGACCGCCGCCGACCCGTCGATCAAGGGCATGTGGGCGGTACCCACCTACTCCAACCCGACCGGCGTCACCTTCTCCGAGGAGGTCACCGAGGGCCTGCTGTCGATGCCGGCCGCCGACGACTTCCGTATCTACTGGGACAACGCCTACGCGGTGCACACCCTCGTCGACGAGCCGCCGACGCCCCTGCCGGTGATCGAGATGGCCGCTGCCGCAGGCAATCCCAATCGCGTCTACGTCCTCGGCTCGACGTCGAAGATCACCTTCGCCGGTGCCGGGGTCTCGTTCTTCGGATCGTCGAAGGCCAACGTCGACTGGTTCGTCGAGAACATCGGCTTCGCGACCATCGGTCCCGACAAGGTGAACCAGCTGCGCCACGCGCGGTTCTTCGGTGACGCCGCCGGGGTGCGTGCCCACATGGCCCGCCATCGGGACATCCTCGCCCCCAAGTTCGCGACCGTGCTCGGCATTCTCGAGGATCGGCTCGCGGAGTCGAAGGTCGCGTCGTGGTCCGAACCCGAGGGTGGCTACTTCATCAACCTCGACGTGCCCGACGGCGCGGCGAGCCGGACCATCGCGTTGGCCAAGGACGCGGGTATCGCGCTGACGCCGGCGGGTTCGACGTTCCCGTACAAGAACGACCCGCACGACCGCAACATCCGGTTGGCGCCGACCTTCCCGAGCATCGACGACCTGCAGGTCGCGATGGACGGTGTCGCCACCTGCGTGCTGCTCGCCGCGACGGAGACGCTGCTCTCCGCGCACGGTTCCTGAAAGGCGCCGATCTTCGGTGGGTGTGCCGGGTGACCGATCGTGACAGGTGGCCGCGGGCGCCGATTCGCCATGTGTGTGGCTGCGCTCGCGATCGCCGCACTCGCCCTGTGGTGCCAGCACCTGATCCTGCCGTTCTCCACCCCGTTCTGGGGTTTGTTCGACTATCAACTCGACCTCGACGTATACCGCGCCGGCGCACTGACCGTGTGGGACGGCGGCAGCCTCTACGACGCAAAACTGCTCGGCCAGATGGACTACACCTACGCGCCGGTGTCGGTCATCGTGTTGATGCCGTTCGCCTGGATGTCGTTCGAGGCCGCCCGGATCGTGTGGAGCGTCGGCATCGTCATCGCGCTCTATCTGGTGATCGTCCTGTGCTTCCGGGCCCTCGGCAGAGACGTGAACTGGCCGTTGCGGTGTCTGGCGATCGCCCTTGTCGCCCTCTCGATGCTCCTGGAACCGGTGCGCACCACCATCTGGTACGGCCAGATCAACGTGTTCCTCCTGTTGATCATCCTCGCCGACCTCGTCCGACCCGACGGTTCACGGCTCAAGGGCGTCGGCACCGGCATCGCCGCGGGCATCAAATTGACGCCGCTGATCTTCGTCCTCTACTTCGCGCTGCTACGGCGCTGGCGTGCGACGGCCGGGGTCCTCGGCGGATTCCTACTGACCGTCGTCGTCGGATTCGTGGTGTTGCCCAAGGAATCCTGGTCGTACTGGACCGACAAGATCTTCGACTCCAATCGCGTGGGCGCGCCGCAGACTCTCGGTAATCAGTCGTTGCGCGGGCTCATCGCCAATCTGATGCACACCGACGCCCCCAACACCGCGGTGTGGATGGTCCTCGTGCTCATCGCGCTGGCCCTCGGGATGGGCTCGGCGGTGCTCGCCCATCGGCGCGGCCATGAGTTGCTCGCGATCTCGATCGTCGGTATGACCTCGTGTGCGGTGTCGCCGATGGCCTGGGGACATCACTGGGTGTGGTTCGTGCCGATCGTCGTGATCTGTGTGAATCTGTTGCTGCGCACCGATCTGTCGGCGAGACGCCGCGCGTTCGCCGGCATCGGGCTCGTTGCGCTGGTACTCACGGCGTTCGCCTGGCGCACACACTTCGCCTATCCGATGTGGTTCGTGAACCGGACCGTGCCGGACGCGTACTTCACCGGGCTGTTCTTCAAGGCAGAGACGGGACCGGCGTGGGCACAGGCGTTCCTGGTCTACCCGTACAACGCGATCTTCCTCGGTACGACCATCGCGACTCTTGTCGTTCTCGGACTGCTCGACCGCCCCGCGCGCCCGACCCAGGACAACACGGACCCGACGGACACCGCTGCGCTGCCCAGCTGATTTCGGGCTGCCCAGCTGGTTCCCGGTTAGTCGAAATTCACCGAATCGGACATGGCGCCGTGTGCCGCGATCTACGCTGACGCCATCGTCGCCGACCACCGCTGGATCAGTCGGCCCGCGTGTGAGGAGAACTGCCATGCCCAGTATCAGTACCCCGGAATCGATGGACCTCGGATCGTGGATCGCCCGCCGGGCCGCCATCGGTCCCGACCGCCCCGCCATCACCTTCGACGACACGACGATGAGTTTCCGGGAATTCTCCGACCGCATCGACCGACTGGCCGCCGCCCTGCGCGCCGGAGGCGTCGGCGTCGGTGACCGCGTCGCCTATCTCGGCCTGAACCATCCGATGTTCCTTGTCACCATGTTCGCCTCGGCGCGCGCAGGAGCGACGTTCGTGCCGTTGAACTTTCGGCTCACCGGAGCCGAGCTCGCCTACATCATCAACGACGCCGGTGCCCACACCCTGATCGCCGACCCCGCGCTCGCGGCCGTCGTCGACGAGGTGGCCGATCAGCTCACACTGCAGCGACGCATCGCCGTCGGTGAGCACGTCGGCTGGGAGTCGGCCGAAGCCGTCATCGCCCACGCCGAGCCGATCGCCGACCCCGCCCGTCCGGCGTCGGACGCCATCGCGGTCATCATGTACACCTCGGGAACCACCGGCCGCCCCAAGGGGGCGATGCTCACCCACGGAAACCTGTTCTGGAACAACATGAATTCGCTGTTGTGTCTGGACGTCGAGACCTCCGACATCAGCTATTGCGCCGCCCCGCTGTTCCACATCGGGGGACTCAACGTCACGACGCTGGTCACCCTGCAGAAGGGCGGTCACATCGTGCTGGCGCCGACGTTCGATCCCGCCGCGGCACTCGCCGGCATCGAGAAGTACTGTGTGACAACGATGTTCGGTGTGCCGGCGATGTTCCTGTTCATGTCCCAGGTGCCACAGTTCGAGACCGCGGACCTGTCCAGCCTGCGCTACCTCATCTGCGGTGGCGCGCCGGTGCCCGAACCGTTGATGCGGCGCTACGCCGAGCGGGGGCTGGCCTTCGCCCAGGGATACGGACTCACCGAAACCGCCCCGCTCGCACTCGTGATGGGGCTCGACGAGTCGGCGGCCAAGATCGGCGCCGCGGGCAACAAGGTGTTGCCGCTGTCGGATGTGCGACTCGTCGACGCGACCAATTCGCCTGTCCCGGTGGGCACCCCGGGCGAGGTCTGCGTCCGCGGCCCGCAGGTGATGGTCGGGTACTGGCGCAACCAGGCCGCCACCGACGCGGTCATCGACGACGAGGGGTGGTTCCACACCGGCGACATCGGTCGCGAGGACGACGACGGCTACATCTCCGTCGTCGACCGCGTCAAGGACATGGTGATCACCGGCGGCGAGAACGTGTACCCCGCAGAGGTGGAGAGCGTTCTCTACAGCCATCCCGCGGTCGCCGAGATCGCGATCCTCGGGCTGCCCGACGCGAAGTGGGGCGAGGCGGTCACCGCCGTCATCGCCACCGCCCCCGGCCAGGAGGTCACCCTCGAGGAACTGCGTGACTTCGCCAAGGATCAACTCGCCCGCTACAAGCTGCCGCTGCGTCTGGAGTTCGTCGACGCCCTGCCGCGCAACCCCTCGGGCAAGGTGCTCAAATACCAGCTTCGTGAGCAGTTCTCCACACCCGTCCCCCAGGGATGATCAACCGATCCGACCTGTGGGGGAGCGGGTCGGACTGTCGGGGTTCGCCGGTACTCTCGACGCGTGGCCCTGTATCGCACCTACCGTCCGGCGACGTTCGCCCAAGTCGTGGGCCAGGAGCACGTCACCGACCCCTTGAGCCGCGCACTCGACAGCCGACGGATCAATCACGCCTACCTGTTCTCCGGGCCGCGCGGCTGCGGCAAGACGTCGTCGGCGCGCATCCTCGCCCGCTCGCTCAACTGCGTGCAGGGCCCGACGTCGACGCCGTGCGGTGAGTGCTCGTCGTGCGTGGCGCTCGCGCCGGGCGGGCCGGGCAACCTCGATGTCATCGAACTCGACGCGGCCAGCCACGGTGGTGTCGACGACACCCGTGAGCTCCGGGATCGCGCGTTCTATGCCCCGTCCGAGTCGCGCTATCGCGTGTTCATCGTCGACGAGGCGCACATGGTCACCAACGCCGGGTTCAACGCCCTGTTGAAGATCGTCGAGGAGCCGCCGGAGCATCTGATCTTCGTGTTCGCGACCACCGAACCGGAGAAGGTGCTGCCGACGATCCGCTCGCGCACCCATCACTACCCGTTCCGACTGCTCGCCCCGCCGGTGATGCGCGGGCTCCTCGAGGACATCTGCGCCAAGGAGCACGTGCAGGTGGCCGCCGACGTCTATCCGCTGGTGATCCGCGCCGGCGGCGGTTCGCCGCGCGACTCGCTGTCGATCCTCGATCAGCTCCTCGCCGGAGCCGGCGACGAGGGCGTCACCTACGAGCGCGCGCTCGCCCTCCTCGGTGTCACCGACATCGCCCTGATCGATGCCGCCGTGGACGCTCTCGCCGTCGCCGATGGAGCCGCGCTGTTCACCGTGGTGGAGCAGGTCGTCGACGCCGGCCACGATCCCCGCCGTTTTGCCGTCGATCTGCTCGAGCGTCTCCGGGATCTGATTCTGCTGCAAGCGGTTCCGGATGCCGCCGACCGTGGTCTGGTGGAAGCGCCGGGCGATCAGCTGGCACGGATGCGTAGTCAGATCGATCGTCTCGGCCCGGGCGGTCTGACGCGTTTTGCCGAGATCGTCCACAACGCGCTGGGCGAGATGCGCGGCACCACCTCACCGCGCCTGCTGCTGGAGGTGATGTGCGCGCGCATGCTGTTGCCCACCACCTCTGCCGACGACGCGGCACTGCTGCAACGTCTCGAGCGGATCGAATCCGGGGTGGTCGTGGCCGCA